>NZ_JAXKBY010000228.1:0-4822 GCF_036552745.1 Faecalicoccus sp. | reverse complement strand
GCACTATATAGTTTTTTAGCGATTTTATTATCGATCTGTATCAGCTTTTTACCTAAAAAAGCACTCAAGCCGATCACTTCTGCTTTTTCGTTTGGGAAAAATGGCTTACGCAAAATGCGTCGTCGCCGTGATACGACAGATACCATTGCCAACGTATGCTTAGGAATCGCTCTTCTTTTTTCTTTGTTTCACTGGCTGATTCCGGCAAGTTTTATCATCTATGGCATTTTGTTGTTGGTATCGTTTTTGTGTGTTCTGGCATGGACAAACAAGATTACGGCAAAAATGGACAGAGTGCATCGCATGCTGGTGTTATTTGATGTGTCCATGATGTTTTTCTTTGGTTTATTTAGTGCCTTAGGCTGTTTTAATGGTTTTGTGACTTTTGACAGTGCGTCTGTCTTGCGGCAGGATATCGCCGGTGGTAAGGTGTTTGAAGTGTTGTACTTTTTACACAGCTTTGCCCCTATGATGGTGTTGTTGCAGGGGATATTATATATGCTGCCGATGTATTGTATGTGGGCCCAGTTTAAATACATGCGACTGGAAAACACATACAAATCCAGAAATATCGGCTTGTTTACGATAAAGATCTTGTTTATCTGCCTGGTGATGGTCGCCTTAAGCTATGGTGGCATCGAAGTATTGAACTGGGCTTATTATATTGATCATGTGGAGGTATAAAAATGATTCAAGAACGTTTAAAAAATTTGCGTGCGAAGATGCAGGAAAACGGAGTGCAGGCTTATATCATTCCAACCAGTGATTTTCATGAAACAGAATATGTCAGTGATTATTTTGCCTGTCGTAAGTACATGTCCGGTTTTACCGGTAGTGCCGGTACATTGGTGGTTTTAACCGATCAAGCCGGTTTGTGGACGGATGGCCGTTATTTTATTCAGGCCCAGGCCCAGCTGCAGGATACAGGCATTGCCTTGATGAAGATGGGACAACCGGAAACACCAAGCATCGAAGATTATATTTGTCAGAATCTTTCAAAAGGCTCGAAAGTGGGCTTTGATGGTCGTGTTATCAATTATATGGATTATAAACGATATCATGCGATCTTTAACAGTCATCAGATCGATATTGTCGCCAATTTGGATCTGGTCAATGAAATCTGGCAGGATCGCCCGGCTTTACCGGCGACAAAAACCTTCCATTATGCCTTACGCTATGCCGGTGTCTCGATGGAAGATAAACTTGCCCAGGTTCGTCAGGCCATGACCAGAGAAGGGTGTGCTTCCTTTATTATCACAAAAATTGATGAGATCGCCTGGCTCTTTAATATTCGAGCTCATGACATTCCGCATTTTCCGGTAGCCTTAGCGTATGCCACCATTGAAAAAGAAAAGGCAACATTATATATTGACGCTTCTCGCTTAGATGATGAAAGTAAAGCTTTGTTTGAACAAAGTCAAATCAGCGTAAAACCGTATAATTCGATTTATGAGGATGTTTGTTCTCTCCAAGGGCCGGTTTTAGTCGATCCACATTTTGTCAACAGTCGTTTGGCCTTGTTGGTACAAGAGAAGCTGGTTGAGGCAGTCGATCCGATCGTATTGATGAAGGCGCAAAAAAATGTCACAGAGATCGAAAATACAAAATGGGCGCATATCAAAGATGGCGTAGCCTGTACAAAATTTATGTACTGGTTAAAAAAGAACGTGAAATCACAGGAAATCACGGAATGCAGTGCACAGGATCAGCTGCAGCAGTATCGCAAAGAACAGGAAAATTATCTGGAAGACAGCTTCAATACCATTTGTGCCTATAAAGAACATGCGGCTATGATGCATTATAGTTCCACACCGGAAACGGATGTCACCTTAAAACCGGAAGGTATGCTTTTGGTTGACAGCGGTGGTCAATACCTGGAAGGAACAACCGATATTACGCGTACTTTTGTCTTGGGAGAGATCGGTGAGGAAGAAAAACACTGGTTTACGCTGGCCATGCGTTCCCATATTCGTTTGGCCAAAGCGCATTTCTTATATGGATGCCGTGGTTTAAATTTAGATATTTTAGCGCGTGGACCTCTATGGGATGAAGATATGGACTACCAATGTGGAACCGGTCATGGTGTGGGGCATCTTTCTAACGTACATGAAGCGCCGAATGGCTTTCGCTGGCGAATCGTACCGGAAAGAAATGATTCCTGTGTGTTAGAAGAAGGCATGATACAAAGCGATGAACCGGGTGTTTATAAAGAAGGAGAATTTGGTATCCGTCATGAAAATGAGCTTCTTGTCGTGAAGGGAACTAAGAATTTCTATGGACAGTTCATGCATTTTGAACCATTGACGTTTGTTCCGTTTGATTTAGATGGCATCGATCGATCCAAGATGACACAAGATGAGATCGAATGGTTAAATGCCTATCATGCACAAGTGTATGACACGCTGCATCCTTATTTAAACGATGAAGAAAAAGACTGGCTCAAAAATGCCACTCGTGCTCTATGAAGGAAAGAATGATTGAAATGACATGTCCGCATTGTGGGCATGTTTTTCACATCAAGCGAGATACGCTGGGCATTGCCAAAATAAGTGAGAACATCGAAAAAAGACTGCAGGATGGAACGTATTTCTATCATCAGTGTAATCATTGTCACCACTTGTTTTATATGATCTATCCCTTTTTATTTCGCGATCCGCAAAGAAAATTTATCTTGATCTTAAGTGATAAAAAAGAAATCGACAATCTTCCTGACGATGAACTGGTTGTGCGTTGTAAAGATCCAGAGCAGCTTGTGTTTTGTTACAGAGTGCTGCATCAGCAGTTAAATTTAAAGAAAATGGTGCATTTCAAACGTCAGTGGGAAAAGAAGTGGACAAACAAAGCGAAGTTTGATCGCTATGATCCTCTTCATCATTGTCTTTGGATCAAGGTAAAAGAGGAATATAAAGCGATGATCCTTACAAAAGAGGAAGAAAAAGAATTGCGTTCATAGTATAATAGAACAAAAAGGAGAGTAAAAATATGCAGATACTTGTTACCGGGGGAGCCGGCTATATTGGTAGTCATACGTGCGTGGAGTTGTTAAATGCCGGGTATGATGTCATCGTAGTGGATAATCTATATAATTCGAATCAGAAAGCCATTGATCGAATTGAACAGATCACACAAAAGAAAGTGAAATTTTATAAGGAAGATATTTTAGACAAAGAAGCACTCAAGAAGATTTTTTCCGAAAATCAAATTGATGCGGTCATTCATTTTGCCGGCTTAAAAGCGGTGGGAGAATCAGTACAAAAACCGGTCGAATATTATACCGTAAATATCGCAGGAACTTTGAATTTGATTGATGTGATGCGTACTTATGGATGTAAGAATATCATCTTTTCATCGAGTGCGACCGTATATGGAGAACCGGCACAGATTCCGATTACCGAAGCATGTCCAAAGGGAACTTGTACCAATCCATACGGATGGACAAAATGGATGTTGGAGCAGATCTTGACCGATGTGCATACTTCCGATCCGGAGTGGAACGTGATTTTATTGCGTTATTTCAATCCAATCGGTGCCCATGAAAGTGGATTGATCGGAGAAGATCCAAAAGGCATTCCAAATAACCTTTTACCGTATGTTGCCCAGGTGGCTATCGGAAAATTGAAATGTGTCGGTGTGTTTGGGAATGACTATGATACACCGGATGGTACGGGAGTACGTGACTATATTCACGTTGTCGATTTAGCCAAAGGGCATGTCAAGGCGTTGGATAAGATCAAAGAAAAAGCCGGATGTAAGGTCTATAATCTGGGGACCGGAAAAGGGTACAGCGTATTGGATGTGATCCATGCGTTCTCTAAAGCCTGTGGGCATGATATCCCTTATGAAATCAAACCACGCCGTGCTGGTGATATCGCCACTTGTTATTCTAAATGTGACTTGGCCAGAGAAGAACTGGGTTGGCAGGCTGAATATGATCTGGATGCGATGTGTGCTTCCAGCTGGAAATGGCAAACGATGAATCCAAACGGATATAACGAGGAATAGGTATGAATATCGGATTTATCGGGTTTGGAAATATGGCACAGGCCATTGTCAATGGAATGGTCAACAAGGCAAACATCGATCCATCTTTAATTCATGTTTGCTCCGCTCATTTTGATTCCTGCCAAAAGAATGCCGAAAAATATGGGGTTTGTGCCCATGCTTCAAGTTTGGAGGTCGTTGAAAATGCCGAATTGATCGTACTGGCCGTTAAGCCGTATCAGATCAAAGAAGTCGTTGAACCGATTCGTAAGATGTTGGCTTCTAAAATTGTTGTATCGATCGCAGCCGGTTGCTTTTATGATTTTTATGAAGAAATTTTAGAGCCCCAGACACAACACATCTCGGCCATTCCCAATACACCTATTGCGGTTGGAAAAGGAATTCTTGTCACAGAACAAAAACATTCTTTACAGCCGAAATCCCTGGAAAGCTTTGTTCAGCTTTTTTCAACAATTGCGCAGATTGAATGGGTGGAAGCTAAGCAGTTATCCATTGCGACCACGATTGCCGGTTGTGCGCCGGCTTATACAGCCATGTATTTGGAGGCTTTGGCCGATGCCGGAGTCAAACATGGTTTAAAACGTCAACAGGCCTATGATTTAGCTGCTTTGATGATGGCCGGTACCAGTTTATTGTATCTGGAAAAGAAAGAGCATCCGGGTATCATGAAGGATGCGGTTTGTTCACCATCGGGAACGACCATCAAAGGTGTTGCCAGTCTGGAAAAAAATGCGTTTCGAGGTATTATCATCGAAGCTATTGATGAAGTGGAAAAGTAAACGAAGGGGGTCTAACAGTTGAGTAGTTTTTGAACTACTTT
>NZ_JAXKBY010000227.1:0-5855 GCF_036552745.1 Faecalicoccus sp. | reverse complement strand
CCCATATGAATTCCATACATGGCATCGGTCAAACCATCGTGCAGCATAGAGTCGATCAATGTCATGTTTCCGCTTTTTACACCTTTACGAATGGTATATGGAGTTAGGAAAGGGGCGCGAGTCATGGATTCAACACCACCGGCTACATAAAGATCTCCAAAGTTAGCCTGAATGCGAAGGCAGGCTTCCATAACGGCTTTTAAACCAGATCCACATAACATGTTGATAGTCTGGGCGCATACTTCTACCGGTACACCGGCATTAAAGGCCACATGACGGGCGATGTTTTGTCCTAAACCGGCGGCGATAACGTTACCGATCAAAACTTCATCTAAGTTTTTAGGATCAATACCGGCCTGGGCAATGGTTTCCTTGAGGACAGTAGCGCCAAAATCGGCAACATCAACATCGGTCAAAGAACCCATGAAGGTTCCTACAGCGCTTCGTTTGGCAGCTACGATATAAGCTTTTCTCATTATTTTATCTTCCTTTCTGCTCGTATAAGAGACTTGTCACGCATAGAATAATCCAATTCAGAGGGGATGTCAACAAACTTGTGAAAAAAATAATAAGTTAATATTACTCGTGAAAAAGCGACTAAAAATAACTTGTTAATTTTTGCACAAACTTATTGACGGAAAGATTATAACTTTGTACAATAAACATGTATGAGAAGTTTTGAAACTTTTTTCATGCTTACGATATCCAAAAGTCGAATGGTTCAAAGAAAGAAAGGAGAACTTCATCTATGGATTTCAATTTAACAGAACAACAAAAAATGATGCAGAAGTTGTTCAGAGAAGTTGCGCAAAACGAAGTTAAAGAAAACGCAGCGGATGTTGACGAAAACGAACGTTTCCCTAAGGAAAGCGTTGAAGTTATGCGTCAGGCAAAAATGTTGGGAATTCCGTATCCACGTGAATATGGTGGTGCCGGAGCTGACTATTTGTCATACATTTTGGCCGTTGAAGAGCTTTCTAAAACTTGTGCAACAACAGGTGTTGTATTAAGTGCCCACACATCTTTAGGTACATGGCCAATCGCTCAGTTTGGTACTGAAGCACAGAAACAGAAATATTTACCGGATCTGTGTACAGGTAAGAAATTAGCAGCCTTTGGTTTGACAGAACCAAATGCCGGTACCGATGCAGCTGGTCAGCAAACTACGGCTGTATTAAAGGGAGATCATTATGTATTGAACGGTACAAAGATCTTTATCACAAATGCCGGAGAAGCTGATGTTTATATTATCTTTGCGATGACAGACAAATCAAAAGGAACACATGGTATTTCTGCTTTTATCGTTGAAAAAGGAATGCCGGGATTCACTTTTGGTCTTCACGAAAAGAAATTGGGAATCCGCGGTTCTGCCACAAGCGAACTGATCTTCAATAATGTAGAGATTCCGGTAGAGAACTTATTAGGAAAAGAAGGACAGGGCTTCAAGATTGCGATGATGACACTGGATGGTGGACGTATCGGTATCGCAGCGCAGGCTTTAGGTATTGCCCAGGGAGCTATCGATGAAGTTGTTCCTTATGTAAAAGCTCGTAAACAGTTCGGTCGTCCGATCTCTAAATTCCAGAATACACAATTCCAGTTAGCCGATATGCAGTGCAAAACTGATGCAGCTCGTCTGTTGGTTTATCGCGCTGCCATGGCAAAAGAAAATGGTGAAAAATATACGGTATTAGCTGCCGAAGCAAAATTATTTGCCGCTGAAGTTGCGATGGAAGTTACAACCAAAGCAATCCAGTTGATGGGTGGATACGGTTATACACGTGATTTACCAGTTGAAAGAATGTTCCGTGATGCAAAGATTACCGAAATCTACGAAGGTACTTCTGAAGTACAGCGTATGGTAATTTCTGGTGCGGTATTACGTTAGAAAGGAATTGTTGAAGTATGAAAATTGTCGTTCTAGTAAAACAGGTACCAGATTCTACTGAAATTACAGTAGATAAAAAGACTGGTACATTGGTTCGTGATGGCGTTCCAAGTATCATCAACCCCGATGATCTAGCTGGTTTGGAAGCTGCATTGGAATTAAAAGATGCCAATCCGGATGTAAAAGTAACTGTCGTATCTATGGGTCCTCCGCAGGCAAAAGGCATGCTGCAGGAAACAATCGCCCGTGGAGCAGATGATGCATATTTGATCACTGACCGTCGTTTGGGTGGTGCCGATACTTGTGCTACAAGCCGTACTTTGGCCGCTGCTTTAAAGAAAATCGGATTTGATTTGATCATTGCCGGACGTCAGGCTATCGATGGTGATACAGCTCAGGTTGGTCCACAGACAGCTGAACGTTTAGGATTGCCTCAGATCACATATGTTGATCAGATCATTGAACTGACACCGGAAAAAATTACGGTTAAAAAAGCCCTGGAAGAAGAAGAACAAATCTTAACTTCTAAGATGCCTTGTGTATTAACTACACTATCCGGAATGAACAAACCTCGTTATATGAACTGCGTTGATATCGTAGATTCTTTTGACAAACCGGTAAACATCATGACATTTGATGATTTAGATCTGGATCTTTCCGTTGTTGGTTTAGCTGGTTCTCCAACTAAGGTTCATGCGACATTCACAAAAGAAGTCAGCGCTGAAACAAAAACATATGAACTGTCTGCACAGGAAACTGCAGAATTGATTGCTAAAACATTGAAAGAAAAGCAATTGATCACGAAGTAGGAAGGGGAACACAAAATGGCAAAATTTGAAGGATACAAAGACATTTATGTATTTGTTGAACAGAAAAATGGAACCGTTGCCGAAGTTGGTTACGAATTGATTTCCGAAGCTAGAAAATTAGTTGCCAGCATTCCGGAAATGGGATATCAGGTTGTCGGTGTTCTGTTAGGTTCAAATATTACAGAGAAAGTACAGGATGTCATTGCACATGGTGCTGATAAAGTTATCGTTGTTGATGACGAATTATTAAAAGATTATTCTACACAGTTCTATACAGATGCATTAACACAGATCATCAAAGAATTTAAACCAGATTCTTTCTTGACAGGAGCTACAGTATTAGGACGTGATTTGGCTCCACGTGTTGCGGCTCGTATCAATGCCGGTCTTACAGCCGATGCTACTAAGATTGAAATCGATACAGAAAAAGCAAAAGACGGAGAAGCTTTATTACTGGTAACTCGTCCAACATTTGGTGGAAACTTGTTTGGTACCATCGTTTGTCCGGATACTCGTCCACAGATGGCTACGATTCGACCAAAAGTATTTGATATGGCTCCGGCTGATGCAAGCCGTACAGGAGAAGTTGTATCATTTGCTCCAAAATGGGAAACAACTGAACCAGAAGTTACCATCGACAAAGTTGTAGAAAAAATCGTTGAAGGTGTAGATATCACAAAAGCTAACATTCTTGTTGGTGCCGGACGTGGTGCGGAAGGATGTCTGGATTTGGTAGAAGCCTGTGCTAAAGAATTAGACGGTGTTGTTTGTGCAACTCGTGCCGTAGTAGAAGATGGATACATGGATAAAGCTTTACAGGTTGGTCAGACTGGTAAGACGGTTCGTCCAAGCTTATATATCGCTTGTGGAATTTCCGGAGCCGTTCAGCACGTAGCCGGAATGGAAAAATCCGATATGATCATCGCCATCAACCGTGATCCTCAGGCTGAAATCTTTACGATTGCCAACATGGGATTTGTCGGTGATGTCAACGAAGTATTACCTTTGTTAGTAGAAGAAATCAAAAAAGCAAAAGCTGCTTAAGGAGGAATTCAACATGACATTAAAAGTAGGTGTAGTCGGCGCCGGTACAATGGGACAAGGTATCGCAAATGCGTTTGCGACAGCTGGAAACCAGGTAACTGTAGTCGATGTGAAACTGGAATGGGCACAGAATGGTGTCAACAAGATTTTTGCTTCTAAAGACAAATTAGTCACAAAAGGAAAAATCTCTCAGGAAGCTGCCGATGCTGCCAAAGCAAACCTAAAAGCTGGTGAATATGCTGATCTGGCTGATTCAGATTTGATCGTTGAAGCTGTATTGGAAGTTATGGATGTGAAAAAAGAATTGTTCACAAAATTGGATGAAATCGTAAAAGACGACTGCATTTTCGGTTCTAACACGTCTAGCTTAAGCATTACAGAAATTGCCAATGGTATCAAACATCCGGTAATTGGTATGCATTTCTTCAACCCGGCTGATCGTATGAAATTAGTCGAAGTTATCTCTGGTGCTAATACACCGGCTGAAGTAAAAGACAAAGTCATCGAAATCTCTAAGGCAATCGGAAAAACACCGGTTGAAGTCAATGAAGGACCTGGATTTGTCGTAAACCGTATCTTAGTTCCAATGATCAATGAAGCAACTTTCATCCTTCAGGAAGGAATTGCTTCTGCCAGCGACATTGATACAGCAATGCAGTTAGGCGCTAACCATCCAATGGGACCTTTGGCTTTAGGCGATCTGATCGGTTTGGATATCGTTGAAGCAATCATGGACGTTCTGTATCATGAAACAGGAGATTCTAAATACCGTGCCAGCACCTTGTTGAGAAAAATGGTACGTGCCGGTAAATTAGGACGTAAGACTGGAGAAGGTTTCTACAAGTATTAATATTTACTTGAACCGATAAGGCGAACCGTTTCTGGTTTCGCCTTTTTTTCAAAAGAGAGGATACTATCATGGAAAATGTAATTTTAGAAAAACAAGGACATGTATCGATCATTACGATCAATCGTGAAAAAGCATTAAACGCATTGAGCACTGCCGTTTTAAAAGACTTGGAAGAAGCTGTCAATACCGTAGAAGCCGATAAAGATACTTATTGTGCCGTTATTACCGGTGCCGGATCTAAAAGCTTTGTAGCCGGTGCTGATATTGCAGAAATGAAAGATAAAACAGTAGAAGAAGCAGCTGAATATGGTGCTTACGGAAATAAGATCTTCCGTATGATCGAAACCATGCATTGTCCGGTCATTGCCGCTGTTAACGGATTTGCCTTAGGTGGTGGATGTGAATTGGCTATGAGCTGTGACATTCGTGTAGCCAGTGAAAATGCAGTATTCGGACAGCCGGAAGTTGGTTTGGGTATTACACCAGGCTTTGGTGGAACACAGCGTTTAGCTCGTTTAGTACCTGCTGGTATTGCCAAAGAAATGATCTTCACCGCACGCAACATCAAAGCAGATAAGGCTTTAGCGATCGGTTTGGTCAACAATGTTGTTCCGGCTGAAGAATTGATGCCAATGGTATTAAAAATGGCAAACGGTATTGCCAAAAATGCTCCAATTGCCGTTGCTTATGCCAAAAAAGCAATCAACAATGGTTTGCAGACAGACATTGACAGTGCCATTGGAATCGAAGTCAAAGAATTCTCCAGCTGCTTTGCCACAGAAGATCAAACCTATGGTATGGAATGCTTTGTGAATAAAGTAAAAGAAAAAGAATTTAAGAACAAATAGAAGGAGGTAGTTTCAATGGCAAAAATTTTATCAGCCGAAGAAGCTGTTTCTTTAATCAAAGATGGTGATACTGTCGGTATCAGCGGATTTATCGGAATGGGACATCCGCAGGAATTAAGTATTGCCGTAGAAGAAAGCTTTTTGAAAACCGGACATCCACGTGATTTGACCGTTATGTTTTCGGCCGGAATGGGTGATGGTACGGACCGTTTAGGTGCCAACCATTTAGGACATGAAGGCTTATTAAAACGAATTGTAGCCGGACACTGGGGATTGATCCCAACTTTCCAGAAGCTGGTTTTTGAAAATAAAGTAGAAGGTTATAACCTGCCTTTAGGAACCATTTCTTTGTTGTTCCGTGAAATTGCCGGTCATCGTCCGGGCGTTATTACTAAAATCGGTTTAAAAACATTCAT
>NZ_JAXKBY010000226.1:0-6011 GCF_036552745.1 Faecalicoccus sp. | reverse complement strand
CTTCGTAAACGTGCCGGAGATCAAATTGATGCCATCAGCAAAGTTGTAAAGATCAATCAAAAAGATCATGCGCAGGGTCATATTTGTCCAAATGTGGCTGAATGGCTTCAAAAAGGACCGCAAGGATTAAAAGAAGAAGCCAGTCAACACTTAAAAAACTGTACGGAAGAACAAAAAGATTTTTATCGTTCTATTGTATTGATCATGGAAGGCGTACAGAAATTTATGATGCGCTATCATGATTTATTGTTGCAGGAAGCTGATACATCACCGGAACATGCCGCAACCATGAAACAAGTGGCAGAAATCTGTGCCAACTTATCAAAGCATCCGGCCCGGACGTTCCATGAAGCCGTACAATCGATGTGGTTTTTGTTTGTGATCTTACACATGGAAAGCAATGCCTCCAGTTTTTCACCGGGACGTTTGGATAAAACTTTATATCCATACTATAAAAAAGATAAAGAAGAGCTTTTGATCAATGATCAAGAAGCATTGGAGATTATTGAATGCTTATGGTTGAAATTTAACCAGATCGTGTATTTACGCAATAAGAATTCCGCAAAATACTTTGCCGGTTTTCCCATCGGTTTTAACATTGCCGTTGGTGGTGTGGATGAAAACGGACAGGATTCCAGCAATGAATTAAGTCATCTATTCTTAACGGCACAGGAAGAGCTTGGCCTTCCACAACCAAATTTAAGTGTTCGTCTGCACGAGCATACAAATGAAGAATTGCTTCGTCATGCGGTCAAGGTCGTATCTAAGGGCAGTGGTATGCCGCAGTTCTTTAATGATAAAGCCATTGTCCATGAACTGGAAAAGTTAGGAATTTCCCATAAAGATGCCTTGGATTATGCCATTGTTGGTTGTGTGGAATTAACGACACAGGGAAATAATCTGGGCTGGTCTGATGCAGCCATGTTTAATATGAATAAAGTGTTAGAGCTTACATTAAATCATGGAAAATGTCTTCTGACAGGACAGCAGCTGGGACCGGATCTGGGTTCTTTAAGTACTTATCAGAACTTTGATGCGCTGCAGGAAGCCTTTAAGAAGATGATGTTGTACTTTATTGATAAGATGATTCCTTGTTGCGAAGAGGTGGAAAAAGCCCATATTGATATTTTACCGACCGGCTTTTTAAGCAGTGTGATCGATGACTGTATGGAAAAAGGCTTGGATGTCACAAAAGGTGGTGCGCATTATAACTTGTCTGGTATCCAGATGATTCAGGTTGCCAACTTAGCGGACTCTTTAGCTGCCATCAAACAGATGGCTTATGATGAAAAGCGGATTGAACCACAGGCTTTGGAACAAGCCTTGCAGACAAATTTTGAACACGATGAAGTTATGCGCCAGATGTTGTTGAACCGTGTTCCAAAATATGGTAACGATGTGGAATGGGTCGATGAATTAGGGGCCAAATGGGCACAGTTCTTTAGAGATACACTTAGAAATTATACGAATTATCGTGGTGGTATCTATCATTCCGGTATGTACACAGTCAGCGCCCATGTACCGATGGGACAAAATGTGGGAGCCAGCGCAGATGGGCGATTATCGCAAACACCGTTGGCCGATGGTGGCTTATCTGCCGTTTATGGTCGTGATTTAAAAGGGCCGACTGCTGTTTTAAAATCCGTATCTCGACTTCAAGATGATTGTACGACTAATGGTGGTTTGTTGAATATGAAATTTTTACCGGAATTCTTTGCGACGGAAAGCGGTATTCAGAAATTCTGTAATTTACTTCGTACCTTTGTCGATTTGGAAATTCCGCACATTCAGTTTAATGTGGTTCGAAGAGAAGATTTACTGGCAGCGCAAAAGCATCCGGAACAATATAGTTCACTGACAGTACGTGTGGCCGGTTACACAGCTTACTTTACCGAACTGGCTGGAGATCTTCAAAATGAGATCATCGCAAGGACATCCTATGACAACATCTAAGCTTCGTGTCTTTGATATTAAACGCTTTTCCACACATGATGGCATTGGCATACGAACAACAGTATTTTTAAAAGGCTGTCCCTTGCGTTGTAAATGGTGCCAGAATCCGGAAGGACTTTTACCGACTGCTCAGGTTTTATATATGGAAAATAAGTGTATTCACTGCTTGAGTTGTCTAAATGCCAGTAAGAAGCAGGGAATTGAAGTCAAAGACGGAAGAATTTGTCTGCATCGTGAAAAAAAAGAAGATTGGAATGCTATTGTAGATGCCTGTCCGACACGTGCACTGCAGTTTGATTCAAAGGAATATACGATCGAACAGCTTGTGACAGAAATCAAAAAAGATGAAGCTTTCTTTAAGCGGGAAGGTGGGGTAACCATATCCGGCGGAGAACCGTTTCTACAACCGGAAGGCTTACTGGCGTTTTTAAAGGCTTGTCATGAAGAAAAGATTCATACGGCCATCGAAACCAGTCTATTTACCGATTCCCAATGGCTGGAAAAGGCTTTACCATATCTGGATCAGATTTATGCGGATTGTAAGTTGTTTGGTGCAAAAGAGCATAAAAAATATACCGGAGTCGATAATGCTTTGATTCTGAAAAATATTCAATTGCTTCTACAATCCGATAAAAAAGAACATGTGATCATTCGTACACCGTTGATTCCAACTATGACCGCTACAAAAGAAAATATTGCCGCGATTTCCAAGTTTTTGGTTTCTGTGTATCCGGATGTGTACTATGAGATTTTAAACTATAATCCTTTGGCTCAATCGAAGTATGCCTATTTAGATATGGACTTTTGTTTCAAAGAGAATCCCAAGCTCTATAACAAAGAAGTCATGGAATCGTTTTATAGTGTAGCAAAGGAAAACGGCATTCGTAATCTTGTGATTGAATAAAAAATGTTTGAAATTTACAAACAGATTATGTACAATATCTGCAATGAGGGAGTAGTCTAGCATTGCTTGATTGTTCAACATACCCGAATGTAAATTCTGGACAATCTTAAAGACAAGACTCATTAAGGACGCAAGGTCTTTAATGGATCTTGTCTATTTTTATTGTAAAGGAGAAAGTTATGTCAATCTATAATCAGACACAAAAGGAAGTTCTTGAACAATTATCCACTTCGATGGAAGGTCTCTCCAATGAAGAAGTAAAAAAACGACAGGAACAATACGGATTAAACCAGATGAATCAGAGCAAGCCGAAAAGTCCGGTCTTGATCTTTTTAGAACAATATAAAGATCTATTAGTTATCGTATTGATCTGTGCGGCTTTGATATCTGCCTTTTCCGGTGAATATGTCAGCACGGCTGTTATTTTAGTGGTTATCACGATCAATGCGATCCTGGGAACGATTCAAACCTTGAAGGCCAGAAAATCACTGGAAAGCTTACAGAAGCTTTCCACACCCCATGTCAAAGTATTACGCAACGGGCAAATGGAAGAAATATCCAGTGATCAGTTGACCATTGGTGATATTGTCTGTGTAGAGGCCGGAGATGTGATCGAAGGCGATGGACGTATTTTAGAGGCAGCGAATTTGCAGATCAATGAAAGTGCTTTGACCGGTGAATCTTTACCACAGGAAAAAACGACTGAGTCTTTAAGTGGAGAACAGCCTTTAGCCGATCAGACCAACATGGCTTTTTCCAGCGGATTGGTTACCAATGGTACCGGAAAATATGTTGTATCTTCCATTGGAATGGATACACAGATCGGTCATATCGCCAGCATGATCGAAAATGCACAGGAACGTAAGACACCATTGCAGAAAAGCTTAGATGAATTTTCTGTTAAACTCACCATCAGCATTTGTGTGATCTGTGCCATTATTTTAGCCATTAATGTCTTTTTAGCGCATGAAAACGTATTGGATGCTTTGTTGATTGCGGTGGCCTTAGCTGTTGCAGCTATTCCGGAGGCTTTAGGATCCATCGTTACGATCGTGCTTTCTATTTCAACCCAAAAGATGGTCAAGGAAAATGCGATTATCAAGCAGTTAAATGCTGTGGAAAGCTTAGGATGTGTTTCTATTATCTGCTCCGATAAGACGGGAACATTGACACAGAATAAAATGAAGGTCATGGATGTCTTTGCCAATCAGGAAGCTTTTCCACCGGAAACTTTAGATGCCGATGATCATTGTCATGACGTTTTATTGAAAGAATGTCTATTATGTAACAATGCGATTTATCGAGAAGATGCACAGATTGGGGATCCAACGGAGATCGCTTTGTTGGAGCTGTTTGACAATTATGGTAAAAAAGATGGCGATTATATAGTTGAAACCGAACGTATGGATGAGATTCCATTTGATTCGACTCGTAAGATGATGTCCATCAACTCAAAATCACACCTTTATACCAAAGGTGCTGTGGATGAGCTGTTAAAGCGTTGTACGGAAATCTTGATCCATGATCAAAAACGTCCAATTACAAGTGAAGATAAGGAAGTCATCCTGTCAAAGAATGAATATTATGCCAAAAAAGGGTTGCGTGTTTTAGGTTTTGCCTATAAAAATATGGAACCAAAACCGCTTGATTTTGCCGATGAAAGCGATTTGTGCTTTGTAGGTATGGTGGCCCAGATGGATCCGCCTCGTCAAGAAAGCAAAGATGCGGTTGAAAAATGTCGTATTGCCGGTATCAAACCTATCATGATCACAGGTGATCATGCGATTACTGCCCAAAGTATTGCCACAGAGATTGGTATATTTAACGAGGGTGATGTGGTCTTGGAAGGTTCGCAATTAGAAAAGATGAGTGAAGATGAGCTGGACGCGATCTTACCAAAAGTTTCTGTTTATGCTCGTGTGGCACCGGAACACAAGATTCGTATCGTCAAGGCATGGCAGAAACGAAATGAAATCGTAGCCATGACCGGAGATGGTGTCAATGATGCCCCGGCACTGAAACAAAGTGATATTGGTGTTGCCATGGGAATTACCGGAACAGAGGTTTCCAAGGATGCCGCCAGTATGATCTTAATGGATGATAACTTCTCTACGATCGTAAAAGCGGTCATTACCGGACGAAACGTCTATACCAATATTAAAAATGCCATTACGTATTTATTGTCAGGAAACTTCTCGGCCATTTTGGCGGTTGTTTATACATCTGTATTATTCTTGCCAACACCATTTACGGCTGTGCATTTGTTGTTTATTAACTTGATTACAGACTCCTTACCGGCCATTGCGATCGGTATGGAAAAAGGCTCAGATGATATTTTGAAACAAAAACCTAGAAAGAGCGATGATTCCATCCTGAATTCAAAAACGTTGATCCAAATTGGTACCGAAGGTTTGATCATCTTTGTCTTTGTGATGACTGCCTACTATTTAGGAAATGAAGTCAGTCCGGCGTTGGCTAGTACCATGGCATTTGCGACTTTGTGTTTATCTCGTTTATTCCATGGTTTCTCCAGCCGTTCCGCATTGCCTTTATATAAGCTTTCTATCAATGTCTATAGCTGTTTAGCCTTTGTTGTCGGAGCCGGTTTATTAATGTTGATTTTATTAGTTCCAGGTTTACACGGACTCTTTACCGTTGCACAAGACCTGACTTTACAATATATCGGTTTGATCGTTCTCTGTGCTTTTGCTTCTTTTATCTGTATTCAGCTATTACGCATTATTAAAACAACAATTAAGAAATAACACTTTGAGGTGGTTTGTCACCTCATTTTTTATACAATTTCATAAAAAACAGGATAGTTTGAAGTCTATCCTGTTTTTAGATTATTGACAATCTTTTAAGATATGGTGAATTTCTTCCGTTGATTTTTGCATAGCTTTGGCAATCTGTCCTACAGACATTGGTTGGGATAACGTTTCAATCATATTTCTCTGTTCTTCCAATCTGCTTAGTTCACGTCCTTTTTGCAAGGCTTCTTCACGGACCCATTTGATTCGTGCATTTTCCATTCGAATATTGTCATTGATACTCAACTGTTCGAATTCTTCATTGAGCTGATTGATCCATTCCTGGCTCATATACTTGATGATCCTGTCTGCCATGGCGATTCCTTCTTCCTGCTTGATTACTT
>NZ_JAXKBY010000225.1:0-22475 GCF_036552745.1 Faecalicoccus sp. | reverse complement strand
CATTTTCTTAACTTAATGACATTGGGCACGTTCTTCTTATCAACAAATCATTGATTTGATTCACTGGTATGATAAAGTCGATCAGGCAATATTGCGTTCTAATGCGGAAACGATGATTGAAACAAGTTATGGAACGATGTCAATTGCGAATGCATTAGCCCTTCGCAGTCGTTTAAACTGCAGTAATGCCTATGACTCGGATTCTAATTTTGAAGGAAACCTCATGATGAAACTGCAGGAGGAACTCAATGAAAAAATACGAGTTATGGAACAGAAAAACAAGGGCTTACAGAATACGGCAGAAACTATGCGCTTGAGCATCTTGGGAAAAGATACAAAGACAAAAGATGAAACGCCTTTAAAGGTTGTTGATGCCTATGTACAGGAGAATACAACGGAATTGATCGATCCGTTAAATGTGCGCAAAAAAATTGACGAACTGAATGAAAGAAGAGAAACGATCTTGAATGAACTGGATACAAAGATCAAAGTATCGAATGCGACAACTTTTATAGAAATCAACTGATAAAGCTTCCTGCTGCATGAAAACCATAAACTTCGTTCTCCCGTATAGGGAATCTTACATTTAGATGATGAACACGATGAATCGATATAGCTCAATTGATAGAGCGTACAGCTGATGACTGTAAGGGTAAAGGTTAAAATCCTTTTATTGATTTTGTTCCTTATATTATTCGATCTGTATTTTAGAGGATATATTCTTTGTGATTTTTTTTGTTTGAAAGTGTATTTGATCAACGATTTTGGATGAATGTTGTGCAGACATACCTATGTTGAAAACCGCGAAAAAAGGTTAGGAATATAGCGAACTGTCCGCTGGTTTCCTCGCGGCTATGTAGTTGGGATTCCCATTTATCTTGATAAGAATCACCTTGTGGCACGTCTGCAGGGTGATTTCTTTTTGTACAAAAAAAAGAAGAAGATTACTCTTCTCCTTGTTGTTGAATCATATCTTGTAATGTAATCTTGGAAAAATAGTCTTTAACAAGTTCATCAAACTTTTTCCAGACCGGTAAAGTTGGACAAAACTCTTTTCGCTCGCAAGGCATGGCATGTTCTTCCAGACAGGCAACACAGGCTAAACTTACCTCTGTTGCTTTTAAAACATCATATACACTGATCTGATCTGCCGGACTGGCTAAACGATATCCGCCTTGATAACCACGGTTTGCACACAGAATACCAGAACGATTCAAAACTGGTACAATCTGTTCCAAATATTTCTTTGAGATGTTCTCTCTTTGGGCAACGTCTTTTAAGGATACATATCCATCACCCTGATAACGGTTTAAATCGATTAACATACGCAATGCGTATCTTCCTTTAGTTGAGATCTTCATAATCTATATTTTACACCCCTCTCCCTAAATTTTGAATATCCATGGAGAAAAAGAACAGATTTTTAGTTAAAAAAATCGTTCTGTTCCTTTTCAAATCGTTTTTTGTACTTTCTTACCGTGTGATCAAAGCCAAATAACATGGCACCTTCAAAAATCAATGCACAGCCGATGATCTGTAAAATGAACACAACCGACTGTAATGGACGGAGCCATAAGATAACGCCTACGATTAAAGCAAATACCGCAATACCTGCCGTAATCTTCCAGTTGTCAAATCCATAGTCTCGTAAAAGAAATGCTTTTTGGAGTTGGATGATGGAGTTGATGATCAACAGAATTCCAGCCAGGATTGGTAGAATCGAAATGATGGATTCCGGAGATGCGATCATCAAGATCCCAATCAGAACACTGGGCAGTCCGGCAAACAAGGGGCTGGCGTCAACAGATAGACGTTTTCCGAAATAAGTATATAATAAAGTGCCGCCAATTGCGATCAAGATTACACCAAATATGCGCACCGCAATCATTAAAAAGTCATTATTTAAGATAAAGAGCAGAATTCCGGCAATAATATAAACCAAGGCCATGATTCTGACTTCTTTAGAATTGGGATTCATTAAGCGATTCATATTCATTTCCTTTCTTTAAAATGTAGGTATCAAATAAAGCCTGATTATATGCATCTGCACCATCAGTGTTACTGGAGTGAAATACAGGTGCATCCATACCATTTTCCTTTAGTTTTTCTACCATGCTTCCTATCATGCACTGGCTTAAAAAACAACCTGTGATCGTACTGACCGGTCCCATAGTTATGTTTTCGTCAATGGCTACGCCGGCATCTCCTAACGGAGCTTGATTATCTAAAACGATATCGGCCAGCTCAAACAAGCGTTTTTTACTTTTATGTCGGCTTTCTGTGTTTTGAGAATGTTTCAGCGAGGTAATCGCAATGATCTTTACGCCTTTTTTACGCAGTCGTAAAACATATTCGATTACTAAGGCATTTCTTCCGGAGTTACTGGTTACGATTACGACATCGCCGTATCGTACATCATATAAGTGCTCCAACACATTGGCATATTCAGCCATACGCTCGATTTGCGTGCTTTTTGTCGGATGTGTCGCAAGACTCAGTTCGATTTCATCAATCGGATAGATCTTGGCATAACCACCGGCACGCGCATAAAGGTCTTGTCCGATCATATGGGAATGACCGGTGCCAAAAGTATAAATCGTATGGTTGTTACATTGTGTCTGATAGAGAAGATCGGCTGCTTCTTGAATGTGATCTTTATTGGATTGATACACATTTCGCAGCGTTTGTTCTAAAAAGTCATAATATCGTTTGGCAAAATCCATACAGAGTACCTCGGTTTTCTTTATTGTATCATTTTCTTGCGGATATGGAAATCTGTTCAAACAAATTGTCTATAGGAAGTCTTCGTTATATACTTTACCTGAGGTGATTACGATGAAAGTATGTGTTGTCATGGATAATGGTTTTGAAGAATTAGAAGCCATGGGTCCTATTGCGTTATTGCGCAGAGCCGGAATCGATGTCGATCTGGTTTGTATAGAAGGTCATGAAGTAACAGGTCGCTTTGGAGTTACGTATTCTCCGGCAATCCCGTTTGATTCTTATGATTTTGATCAGGCCGATTGTCTGGTGTTACCAGGTGGTCCACATTGGCAAAAGATAGAAAAAAATGAGAAGGTGTGTGAACAGTTAAAAGCTTTTGCGGCAGACAAGGTTTTGGCAGCTATCTGTGCTGCACCGACGATTTTGGGAAAACTGGGCCTTTTAGAAGGAAAGAATTATACTTGTTTTCAGAGCATGAATGAAGATTTTGGTGGAACGTATCAATATGCTTATACGGTAACAGATGGCAATTTGATTACCGGAATCTCGGCAGCCGCCAGCATTGAATTTGCGTTTGCGATTATTGAAAAGCTGCTGGGACAGGAAAAAACAAAGGAAGTAAAGCAGTCAATTTATTATGATGCCGTTCACTGAATACTTTAAACAAGGTTGTAAGCCGAACCTGACCGGTTCGATTGGCTTGGAAGTGGAACATTTTTTGATTTCGCGCAACGATGGCCGTCCTATGCCTTATGATGGAGAAAATGGTATTGGACAATTGTTAGAATTTTTGCGCAAAGATTTTCCGCATGCTTATTATGAACAAGATTTACTGATCGCATTAGAATCTGAGGATGTGCTGATCACACTGGAGCCGGGATGCCAGCTTGAAATATCATTACGATGTATGAACAATCTTCAAGAGATGATGGAAATTTATCTGAGGACTGTTTCTTCGATCCTGGCGTATATTCATCCAAGAGGCTACGATCTGATCTATAGCGGCGGCCTTCCTACGATTGGACAGGAAGACGTTGTCCTGATTGATAAAGAACGCTATCGTCTGATGGCTCAATACTTTAAAAATGTGTCAACCAGAGGACTGGAGATGATGAAGGCTACGGCTGCCGTCCATGTCAGTGTGGATTATACAGATGAAAAAGATTTCATTCAAAAGTATCGCATGGCCAATATCTTACATCCATTGTTGGCATTTCTATCTAGTCATACGCCAATGTATGCCGGAAAGAAAAATGAGGATGTTTTGTTGCGAGATTCAATCTGGTCACATACCGATCCTGCACGCTGCGGTATCCTTCCATCGTTATTTGAAGAAAACTTTGGCTTTGATGCCTATGCTCGATTTTTAGAACAAGTGCCTTTGATCGTTATGAATGATCATGGAAATTTTATTGATGTAAAGGATCAAACTTGTGCCCAGGTAGCAGGGATATATGGATATGGTAAGACAGAAATCGCACATTATCTTTCCATGTTGTTTTTGGATGTGCGTTTAAAACAGTTTATAGAAATTCGCAGTGCCGACAGTATGCCGCCTATTTATACACAGGCTTATTGTGCATTAGTTAAAGGTCTTTTCTACCAACAGGAAAATATAGAAACTTATTCTTCTTTGACACATTCTATCGAAACGATTTTACAGGCAAAAGAAGCATTGCGTAAGGATCGTTATGATACGATCGTGTATGGAAAGCCGGTTCAGAATTTGTTGAAAGAAATGATTTTTGATGCCAAAAAAGGTTTGACGGAAAAAGAAAAATCTTATCTTCTTCCATTGGAGGAATTGGTCAATACAAAAAGTTTGATACCCAATCTTTCGATCGAAGAAACGTACCAGAAAGCTATTTTGATGCATCCGCTGGAATCTAAGGAGAGCGCATTGCGCATAACCGAAGCCATTCAAAAAAGCGAGTTGAATCTGGGTGGAAATATGTACACACGTACGCTGCATATCCCAAAGATCTTTACCCAGGAAGATAAACATCGTTTTGAAAAAATCGTAGATACGACATATTCGATTTTTACCAAAGTGATTCAGGCATATAAAACCGATGTGCAAATTCGCAAACTGTTTGGTTTTTCTCGTGAATTGGAAGAATTAATCTTATGTGAGCCGGCATATACAAGTCCGATTCCAATCTGTCGAGTGGATATCTTCTATAACGAACAAACCAAAGATTTCCATTTCTGTGAGTTTAATACCGATGGTACATCGGCTATGAACGAAAACAAACGGTTAAATGATTTCTTAGCTTTCAATAATATCTTCCAACGTGATCCGGAGGATTATGAGATTCCGGAACTGGTACAAAGCTGGGCGAATGCGTTTATCCAGACAATGAAAGAAGACCCTAAGGTTTGTGAAAAGGCAAGAATCGGAATTTGTGATTTTTTGGAGAATGCGTATTATACAGAGCTCTATGTTTTTGAGGATGTATTTAAACAAAAAGGGTACGACTGCGAAGTGGTTGATATTCGTGATTTAGACTATAAAGATGGAAAGCTGTATTCCCAAAAGACCGGTAAAGTCATCGATGTCATCTATCGAAGAGCGGTTACGCGGGATGTGATGGATCACTATGAGCAGGTTCAGCCTTTTATTCAGGCATATCTGCATCATGATGTTTGTTGTATCGGAGCCTTTCAGACACAGCTGGTACATCATAAACAAATTACCCAAGTATTGATGAATCCTGTTATGCAGAAGTATTTTACACCGGATGAAGTTTCTTTTATTGAAAAACATTGTCCGATCACGTACGATTTGACACAGGATGTCGTCGAGAAGATTCAGGATAAAGATCATTGGATCATCAAGCCGAAAGATTCCTATGCATCCAAAGGCGTATGGGCCGGCATTGATCTTCATCAGAATCAGTGGAATCAGGTTGTATCCCAACATTTAGATGCGAATTATATCGTACAAAAGTATATTACACCATATAAGACAAAGAATATTGATCTGGTCAATTTTGATGAACTTAAGGACTATTCCAATATGAGCGGTCTGTATGTATATAACGGACACTTTGCCGGTGTGTATTCACGCTGCAGCGATGGCGGAATCATATCGACCCAATATAATGAAAAAACGATTCCGACGTTGTTTCTTCGTTGACAAAGTGCGACACCTTTTTTAAAATATAGGAAATACAAAGAAAAGAAAGAGTACATAAAGAGGAAGGCTTAGAGAACTTCTGGTTGGTGAAAAGAAGAACGGAATCTTTATGGAATACGTCTTGGAGTAGGATGCCGAAATAAGTAGGTGGTTCCGGGTACACCCGTTATAGTGTTAGAGTATGTTGGTACTCGATAAGGAAGAAACTGTGAGGTTTCTTTGAACTAAGGTGGTAACGCGATCGTCCCTTTCGCCCTTATGGTGGAAGGGACTTTTTATATAGGAGGAAACACGATGATCATTGTATTTAAACAAAATGCGAAGGAGAATGAAGTAAAACGCGTATTAGACAAAGTTGAAAAGCTGGGATTAAAAACTCATATTTCTCAGGGAGAAGAGACTTTGATCGTAGGTTTGGTGGGAGATACGACACGTGTCGATCCAAAACGTATTGAAGTCGAAGAAAGCGTTGAGCGAATCATGAAGGTCAGTGAGCCTTATAAGCTGGCCAATCGCGCCTTTCATCCGGAAGACTCTGTGATCGATGTAGCCGGTATTCCGGTAGGCGGCAAGGCCTTGACTTTGATTGCCGGACCTTGCTCGGTAGAATCGAAAGAACAAGTATTAGAAGTGGCCAGACGAGTTAAAGCCAGTGGTGCCAATCTGTTAAGAGGCGGCGCTTTTAAGCCAAGAACATCACCATATTCTTTTCAGGGAATGGGATCTACCGCTTTAGACTTATTGGTAGAGGCAAAAGAAGAAACCGGATTGCCGATCGTTACGGAATTGATGTCCGAAAAACATATTGATGAGTTTAATGATAAAGTTGATCTGGTACAAATCGGGGCAAGAAACATGCAGAATTTTGATCTGTTAAAAGAAGTGGGACAACGTATTAAAAAACCGGTTCTTTTAAAACGCGGTTTATCCAATACGTATGAAGAATGGCTGATGTCTGCCGAATATATCATGGCCAACGGAAACCCAAATGTCATATTGTGTGAAAGAGGCATTCGTACCTTTGAAACATACACACGAAATACCCTGGATCTTCAGGCGATCCCGGTCTTAAAACGATTGACCCATTTGCCGGTTATTATTGATCCCAGCCATGCTGGTGGTAAATGGTGGTTAGTAGAACCAATGGCCAAAGCGGCAGTTGTAGCCGGATGTGATGGTTTAATGATAGAGGTGCATAACGATCCGGAAAATGCCCTTTGTGATGGGCCACAGTCTTTAAAACCAGACCGCTATGATAACTTATTAAAAGATATTCGCAAGCTGGAGGCAGTGCGATAAAAAAAGCAGGCATTGCCTACTTTAAGAAGAAATGTATCATTTTATCATAGATGCTTTTATATGGTTGATAGCGCATAGGACGATCGATCCATGTCTTTTTATCAACCATGCTTTTTTTATGCGAGAAAGTATCAAATCCGACTTTACCATGATAACTTCCCATGCCGCTGTCACCGACACCGCCAAATCCCATCTGTGATGTGGCTAGATGAATAATCGTATCATTGATGCAGCCTCCGCCAAACTGACAGTGTTGTTTGATCTTTTCGATATTTGTCTTATTTTGCGAGAAAATGTACAGAGCCAGAGGATGCGGATGCGATTCGATCGTGCGGATTGCCTCATTTATGTCATGATATGTCAATATCGGCAACAATGGGCCGAAGATTTCTTCCTGCATGATGGCATCTTTCCAGGTGATCGAATCAAAAACAGTGGGTGCGATCTGTAGCGTTTGATGATTGGTTTGCCCACCATATACGCACTTTTCTTCATCCATCAAAGAACAAAGACGATGAAAATGTTTCTCATTGATGATTTTTCCATAATGGGCATTTTCCAGTGGTTTTAAACCATATTGCCTTTGAATCTCACGGATCAATGCTTGAATCAGATGATCTTTTATTTTTTCATCACATAGAATATAGTCCGGTGCCACACAGGTTTGGCCGCAGTTTAGATATTTTCCAAAGACGATACGCTTGGCGGCCAAATCAATTTTTGCACTGTCATCAACGATACAGGGACTTTTTCCACCTAATTCTAAGGTGACCGGCGTTAAATAGCGGCTTGCCTTTTCCATGACGGTACGACCGACATTTTTAGAACCAGTAAAGAAAATGTAATCGAACTTCTGCTCCAGTAAAGCCTGGTTTTCTTTTCTTCCACCGGTGATGCAGGTGACATATTCCGGATCAAAGGCGAAGCGAATGATCTTTTCGATGATGGCACTGGTGTGTGGGGAATATGCACTGGGTTTTAAAATAACAGTATTGCCGGCGGCAATCGCATCCGCTAATGGATCGATCGTCAACATAAACGGATAATTCCATGGCGACATAATCAGTACGACTCCATAAGGAGAAGGCTTGATAAAGCTGCGGGATACATATTGTGATAGTGGGGTACGAACTCTTTTTTCACGGGCAAATTTTCGCGTATGTCGTATCATATAGGTTAATTCGCTAAGCGCCAGACCCACTTCACACATATAGCTTTCGGTATTGCTTTTTCCTAAATCTTTACGCAGAGCTTCTTCAATTTTATCCTGATTGGCCAAAATGGTATTTTTTAATCGCTGCAGACTTTCAATACGCTTTTCTACCGGTAATGTGGCACCGCTTTGAAAGTAGGCACGTTGTTTTTGTAGTATGGCTTGAATTTCTTTAGTTTCCATGTCCGTCCTCCATCAATTTTCTATAATACTGTTCCAGCTCTTTGGCATTCATTTCCTCAGGGACCGGATAGAGTGGGTTTGCCTCATGGGCTGCCTGTTTGGCAAGCATAGGAATGTCCTCTTCACGAATCTCTTTGAAAGTATCCGGAATCGAGAATACGGATTTCATTTCTTTGATGGCTTGAATAAAGGCTTTGGCTCTTACTGCTGGATCGGGGTCTCTACTGGTACCGGAGACGATGGCCAGCTCAGCCAGCTTTTTGGTCGCATGTTCGCCATAAGCTTCCAGGATCATTGGCAGTATGACGGCATTGGCATACCCGTGGGGCACATTGTATTGTCCGCCCAGGGAATGTGCAATCGCATGTACATAACCAACATAAGATTGTGAAAACGCATTACCGGCTAAAAAGGCCGCTTCCAACATATTTTTTCGGGCATCCAGATCATTTCCGTCGTGTACCGCTTTGGCACAGTCAATGGAGGAGCCACCGCCAAAACCAATCAAGGCTTCACAGTGATGATCGATATAAAGCTTACGTGCTTCTTCGACATTGTCGCTGGTAGGATTAGGTACGGTGTCATCATAAACGATACATTCGATATCTTGATTTTTAAGCTCCTGTTTCAAAGGAAAGCTTAATCCAAAAGAGCGAATGCTTTTATCGGTGATCAATAAGACAGTCGAAATCTTCTTTTCATGAAATAAATCCGGTAAAGCAAAGATACTGGAAAGTATTTCCGGTTTTCGATACGGTAAAAACGGTAAAGCTAAATGCAGTACGTTTTGATATATACGACAGTAGAATTTCTGGATCGGATTCATAAAATCTTCCTTTCTTTGATATTCAAAGTTTCCAAACCACGTTTTATCACGAGCCATACATCGTGTCAATAAAAAAGATGTCGCAGGACACCTTTTAAGATTCTTCGTTGAGAAGATGAAGTTTTTCAAATGCGTAGAACAGTAATGACATCAACATTCCGGTAATGCAGGCAAGAACCATTCCGGATAAGGAGATACTTCCAATGGTGATGGTTACACCGCTTAAACCTACAACGAAGACAACGCTGGTCAATACCATGTTTACACTCTTTCCATAATCGACTTTATTGTCAACAAGGATGCGAAGACCACTGGTACCGATCATTCCATACAATAAGAAACTGATACCGCCGATGACCGGGTTGGGAATCGTCTGAATCAATGCGGCCAATGGTCCGATAAAGGAACATATGATGGAAAGAATGGCAGCACCGGCAATGACTTGAACGCTGTAAACACCGGTAATAGCCATAACGCCAATGTTTTCTCCATACGTTGTGGTAGGAACGGAACCAATTAAACCAGAAAGCATACTGGAAAAATTGTCGGCAAACAATGAACGATGCAAACCTGGATCTTTGATCAGATTGCGTCCGATGATTTTTCCGGTAACGATCTGATGCCCGATATGTTCGCTGGCGATGACCAACAACACCGGAAGCATCATTAAGATCGCATTGATATCAAATTTTGGGAAAGAAAAGTTAGGTAGGGCAAAGAAGCTTGCCTCAACAACAGGTGTAAAGTCGATCATTCCTACACAAACAGCTGTGATATAGCCGGCAACAACAGCAATCAAAATAGGAATGACACTTAGAAACTTTTTAAAGCAGACGCTTCCGATCACGGCAACACCTAAAGTAACACCAAAAACCAGAACATTGTTGAATTGAATGACTTCATCCAATAATCCGGCGGTACTGGCAGCACTGGAAGAAAGTTCCAGACCGATCAATGCGACAACAGGTCCCATGGCAGCGCTTGGCAGCACGACATCGATCCATTTTGTACCAAATTTATAAATGATACCGGCAAGCAAACAACCACAAAAACCAACCGCAACAAATCCTCCAAGGGCATACTCATATCCCATACTGGCAATGATTGCATTTCCCGGTGCGATAAAGGCAAAGCTGCTTCCCAAGTAAGCCGGCGCTTTTCCTTTCGTGATAAAGATGAATAGTAAAGTACCGATACCATTCATGAATAGAACAACTGCTGGGTTGATTCCAAACATAAACGGAACCAGCACACTGGCACCAAACATCGCAAACATATGTTGAATACTCAGTGGCAGCAATAACTTGCCGGGAACTTTTTCATCAACTTGTATAATTCTTTTGGCCATATATCCTCCTCTTAAAAATTTTCTTTTCCCAATATACCATAAAACAGAAGTGGAATTCTACTGATTTTGTTGTATAATGAATAGGCAAATGCGCCTGTAGCTCAATTGGATAGAGTACTTGATTCCGATTCAAGCGGTTGTAGGTTCGAGCCCTGTCAGGCGCGCCATAAAAGAAAAAGACATTCACTGGGTAGTGGATGTTTTTTTTGTCCTTAAAAAGAAAAATGTAAAACATAGTAAACAGGATCTCAACCACATGGATGAAATCCTTAATCTACTTTATTTGAAACAATTTAAGATGAAACATGTGTAGAACAACTCTATTTTGATTTCAATGTATAGTACTGAGTTGGATCACTTTTATTACTTCCATGCCATTCGATAATGTCTAATTCTTCTAAATGTTTTAACTGTTTTCTAGAGAAAGTGTCTCCCTTATGAAGAATATTTTTAGCAGTTTTTATTGTGATGGATTTGTTGTTGGTTAAAAACTGAATGATTGTCGTTTCAAATTCGTTTAATTGTCCTAATATTTCTTGATCAAACATTGAGGAGATTTTATCGTCTGTTCTTAACTGTCTAGAGGTAATGCTATTTTCCAAAACCAATAGTACAGAGTTCCCGTTAGGCTCTGAATAGGTTGGGGATTTAAGAAAGTACATTTGCATTTCATCATAAATTCTTTTTACTCCTTCATTAAGCTCTTTCACCCAACCAAATTCACCTAATACACGTGCTATTCTAGGATTCCTAGAATATCTAGTATTTAGCATGTTATCTAAAGTGACAATATTGGGAAGTTTACCGGGGCTTAATATTTCTAATCGATCATCGTATAAAGATACTCGAATATGATCACCCATAATAGAATAATTACGATGTGTCAAACTGTTAACTATACCTTCAAACCAAGCAAATTCAGGATATTCTGGGATTACTTTAAAAACTCCGTTTTCATCGAGATATTGAAATTCTCGTAATTATAAGGTTATTGCATTTTTAACTTTCTGAATTATCTTAGGAATTGCATCTTCATAATTTATTTCTTTAATGATATTTAATCGTTGCCCTGTTTCGAAGCGCGTTCCATCAAATTTTAACAATCGTAATCGAGCATTTGGCAAAAATTTGGTAGGATGCTTTGCAAAAAGAAGAATACCTGCATTTGTTAGATGGCCTTTTTTTAACAAACCTCGTGCATCCAAGATTTCTTCATAAGATAATGATGTACCTAACTTTTCTTTGTACTGTTGAAGTAATTGTAAATCTACATCATCTATTGAAGAATCTTCAACAATAATGTCCTCAAATATTCTCTCACCTTTATCATATTCAAGTTGCGTTACTTGCTCATGATTTAAAAGTTTAGATTTGTCACCAACACGAAGGTACACTTTATCATCACTTGTTTTTATTACAGCATCTTCACTTGGTTCAATAAAAAGTAATAATATTGAGTCTTGTTTTGAATCAATAGTTACTTTTCGAATTTCATGTTCAACTTTTAATCTTCCTTTACATGAAGAAAATGGAACATTTAAAAAGTCATTTATTGACTTTGAGTCTTTATTGTTGAATCCGGTTATTTCTCCATTATCTTCAATGCCAATAGCAAGAACACCACCATTTGCATTTGCAAAAGCTACTATATGCCTCGCGATATCACTTGGTTTTATTCTTGCACTTTTTCTATCAAGATACTGTCCTTCTTTTTCATTTGATAAATACTCTAATGTTAAGATTTTTGGTAGCAAAATAGACACCTCTTTAGCTTTCTATGAATATTTTATCATTATGCATATTAGAAATACTACCCCGTTCTACCCCTCGCGTAATAAACTGTTCATAGGAGTAAGAGTGATTATACATCCTCTGTTTATTTAAGTTTTTTATAGAATAAGCTATTTTATTCGATATCCTCTATCATGCAAGATCAATTATAAAATGTCTTGTTTTCTATAATTTACGAATATCTTGAATTTATGTATAGAATCATTGCGGATTTTTAGAAGTTATTATCGAATATTGGGTTTAAACCAATGATGAATCTAGCCTATACTAAGTATAGAAACAAAACGTTTTGTCAAAAAGGATGAAAATTTAAATTCTATATGGAAACCGGTTCAAATATCATACATGCATGCAATTATTCCTATTTTTTACATGGAAAGGATAAATGAAATGTATGTAAACATTCACTTAAAAAACAAAGAAGGGAGATGTACAGTTAGAAATACTGTACAAATAAAATCATGAAAAAATTTGTGACATCATCAATTTTGGCAGCTTGTATGGCTTGTGCATTGGTTGGTTGTTCCGGACAGGAAGAAAAGGATAATACATTGGTTATCTATTCGCCGAATTCCGAAGGATTGATCGAAGCAGTCATTCCGGCATTTGAGGAAGAAACGGGTATCAAGGTTGAACTTCAACAAGTTGGTACGGGTGAATCGATCAAGAAGTTGGAAGCGGAAAAAGATGATCCGGTTGCGGATGTAATGTTTGGTGGACAAAATTCACATTATTTGACCAACAAAGATTTATTTGAGGAATATGTTGGTGAAAATGATGATCTGGTCATTGAAGAATATCAAAACAAATCCGGTATTGCTTCAAGCTACACACTGGATGGCAGTTGTTTAATTGTCAATACGAATTTAATTGGGGATATTAAAGTAGAATCTTATGAAGATTTATTAAATCCGGCACTAAAAGGAAAGATCGCAACGGCAGATCCATCCAATTCATCCAGTGCTTTTGCACAGTTGACAAATATCTTGTTGGCAAAAGGTGGTTATGAAAGTGATGAAGCTTGGAAGTTTGTAGAAGATTTGTTTAAGAATATTGACGGTAAAGTATTATCAAGTTCCAGTTCTGTTTATAAATCAGTAGCAGATGGAGAAATGGTCGTTGGTTTATCTTATGAAGACCCATGCGTAACGTTAGAAAAGGATGGAGCACCTGTTAAAGTGGTTTATCCAAGTGAAGGAACGGTATATCTTCCAGCTAATGCCGGTATCATTAAAAATGCCAAACATATGGATAACGCAAAGAAATTCATCGATTATCTGCAATCACAGGATTGTCAGGATAATTTGGGATTGACCACAACCAACCGACCGGTATTAAAAGATGTTCAGATTGGAGATATCATGAAACCAATTTCTGAAATTAAAACATTGAAAGAAGATAGTGAGTATGTCATTGCGCATAAAGATGACATTGTAGATCACTATAAAGAAATCTATACAAGCATTTCTTCTGAGAAGTAAAGGAAAGTTGTTATGAGCAAGATTTCAATTCAATCAGCGGTTAAGAAATATGGTGATGTGACAATCATCCCCAATCTTAACTTGGAAATAAAAGATGGAGAATTCTTCACACTGTTAGGCCCTAGTGGTTGTGGGAAAACAACATTGCTGAGAATGATTGCGGGATTTAACAGTATCGAAGGTGGAAATTTTTACTTCAATGAAGAACGAATCAACGACAAAGATCCCAGCACACGAAATATCGGAATGGTATTTCAAAACTATGCGATATTTCCACATTTAACAGTTCGACAAAATGTAGAATTTGGTTTGAAACAAAGAAAGTTACCTAAAGAAGAAATCAAAAAATATACGGATAAATTTTTAAAATTGATGAAAATTGACACGTATCAAGATCGCATGCCGGAAAGATTGTCCGGTGGGCAGCAACAGCGTGTAGCTTTGGCTAGAGCTTTAGCCATTATGCCGGATGTATTATTGATGGATGAGCCACTTAGTAATTTGGATGCGAAATTGCGTGTGGAGATGCGTGAAGCGATTCGTGCCATCCAGGAAGAAGTAGGGATTACTACTGTTTATGTAACACATGACCAGGAAGAAGCCATGGCTGTCAGTGATCGTATTGCCATCATGAAGGAAGGTGTGATTCAACATATTGGAACACCGAAAGAAATCTACCATCGCCCAAACAATGTGTTTGTAGCTACTTTTATTGGAAGAACCAATATTTTAGAGGCTCATGTTCAAACCATTGGCAATGAAACCATGTTAAAGATCAATGACGATAACTGGATACCGATTACACTGCCTAAAATCATTCCAGATCAGGAAGTAAAGGTTTCCATTCGACCGGAAGAATTTGAGTTTACCACGGAACCGAATGGTATTCCGGCAGCAATCGAAGATAGTATTTTCCTAGGGTTATATACTCACTACCATTGCCGTCTAAAAGATGGGACACAAGTGGAAGTGGTCAGAGAATCGGATCTAAAAGAGAACATTCAAAAAGGAAGTATAGTTCATTTGTCTATCAAAACACATAAGATCAATGTGTATGATACAACAGGTGAAATCAACTATACGTTGGGAAATGAAGCATGAAATCAAAGAAGATAAAAATAGATCCGTGGAAGACCATTACGATTGTTGTCATTGCCCTATATACGTTGTTTCTGATTTATCCGGTGGGAAAACTATTACTGCAAGCTTTCTTTGAGTCGGGAACGCATCAGTTTACATTGGATTATTTCACTAAATTCTTTTCACAGTCGTATTACTTTGATACGTTGATGAACAGCTTTAAGGTTTCCATTTGTGCAACGATTTTATCTTTAATGATCGGTACACCGTTAGCTTATTTCTTTACTTTGTATCGAATCAGAGGCAAAAAGCTACTGCAAATCTTAATTATCGTAGCTTCCATGTCTGCACCGTTTATCGGCGCTTATTCCTGGGTGCTTTTATTAGGAAGAAATGGTGTGATCCTGCGCTTTTTCCAGGATGTATTGAATATTCAGCTTCCGGATATTTATGGATTTGGCGGTATTTTATTAGTATTTACACTCCAGTTATTTCCTCTTGTATTCTTATATGTACAAGGTGCATTAAGAAATGTAGATAATTCCTTATTAGAGGCAAGTGAAAACTTAGGCTGTACCGGAGCTAGACGATTTTTTAAAGTCATTATTCCTTTAATCGTTCCGACTTTACTGGCGGCAGCACTCTTAGTGTTTATGCGATCATTAGCTGATTTTGGTACGCCGATGTTGATTGGAGAAGGATATCGAACTTTCCCGGTATTGATTTATACAGAGTTTGTCGGGGAAGTCGGAGGAAGTGAGGGCTTTGCGGCTGCTATTGCGATCATTGCTATTTTGATTACAACAATCGTATTCTTAATTCAAAAATATATTGCGAATAAGAAAAGCTTTACAATGAATTCGCTGCATCCTATTGTAGAAAAAGAGGCCAAACCATTTGCCAAAGCAGGGATTTATATCTATAGCTATGGTGTTGTTGCCTTAGCTATATTGCCACAGCTTTATGTCATCTACACTTCTTTCTTAAATACACGAGGAAAGATCTTTGTGGATGGGTATTCGTTAAATTCCTATCAAACGGCATTTTCACGAGTAGGAAATTCTATACAAAATACCATTTTTATTCCGGCAGCTGCCCTAGTCATCATTATTTTGTTGGCTGTATTGATTTCCTATTTAACAGTACGTAGAAGAAATACCGCAACCGGATGTATTGATGTGCTCAGTATGATTCCTTATATCGTGCCGGGAACTGTTTTAGGTATTGCCCTTTTGACATCGTTTAATACAGGTATTGCCAATTCAGGAATCTTAGCGATTGCGGGAACTTCATTGATTATGATCATTGCGCTGGTCATTCGTCGTTTGCCTTACACGATACGATCTTCAACAGCAACGCTACAACAGATACCGATGAGTATTGAAGAAGCAGCGTTAAGCTTAGGTTGTATGAAGCTAAAAGCATTCTTTACCATTACTGTGCCTATGATGGCCAATGGAATCATTGCGGGTGCTATTTTGAGTTGGGTTACTATGATATCTGAACTGTCAACAGCCATCTTGTTATATACGGTAAAAACGCAAACATTGACAGTTTCGATCTACCAACAAGTATTGAGAGGAAATTATGGGGTGGCCGCTGCTCTATCGACCATCTTAACGATATTGACAATTATCTCACTGTTAATCTTTATGAAAGTATCAAAAAGTGATAATCTAGAAATATAATATGTATTATTGGTGATGTTACATTGAGAGCCAGATGTAAATAGAAAACTAAATTCATTAGAAACATAGCTTGTCTAGAGGTATAGAGGTCTATATCTCTAGTTTTTCATATGAAGGGAAGATATTTATGAGCAAATATAAGATGAAATTGTACCACTCGATGGAAAAACTGACCAAAATATACATTCTTATATTTGTAATGATATTTATCATCATTCTTATCATCAGTATGTTTATCACACAAGTTCAAAAGAATGAGAGAGTCATACAAGATTATACAAAAATCTTAGATACTATTTTTACAAGCTTTGAAGAGAATATATCGTTCCATAACCACAACAATAATTTATTAGCTTATCTTGCGCATCCGGAAAATGAAGAAAAAGTATTTCAAACGTATTATCATTATAAGTCCTCCGTTCCGATTGAATGTGAGATGTTGTTGTTTGATGATCAGGGTCATCTGATTTTTTCTTCCATCGGTGATATGCATAGTGTAAGGAAAACACCAAATTTCAATAGAGATGAATTAAAAGAAGGCGAATATATCACAAGTACGATTCGGGAAAAAGAAGAAAAGTCAAAATTAGTTTTAACGACAGGCGTTTTTCAGAATAATGTATTAAAGGGTTATGTCTCTTACTATTACGATCCCAATTCATTGAATTATGAATTGAGTTTATTGGAGGATAAAGGCTCCATTATCGATAAATTTGGCAATGTGATCGCAACAAGTACGCCGGAATATATTTCCGGATATTTAAAACGATTGGATCATGGATTAGATTCATCCGGTTATCACATCCGAAATGGTGATTTATTACGGATTCAAGTCAAAGGCTATAAAGAAGGAATACAAATCGTATCCATTGTTTCTTTCCTGGATTATTTGATTTTATATCGGTCGGCGATTCTATTTATCCTATTGTTTTCCCTTGCGACTTATTTGATCAGTAAAAGAAATATTATGATGTTAGCCAAAAGCAACAGCAGCAGTATTGATAAGTTAGTGGAACAGATGGAAATCATCAAAAAAGGAGATATCGATCATCTGGTGACCATTGATACCGATGATGAATTTCAGATGTTGTCAAAAGATATTAATAATGTTGTTGTGGCGATTGAAAAAGTAGGAAGACGGAATGGTGAATTGTATTATTTAAATAAGATCAGCGAGATGAAACGACTGGAAGCTCAGTTTAATCCGCATTTTCTCTATAATACGTTAGAAACGATTCGATCGGCAGTCCTATTTGATGCCAAAGCCGTAGATCGTTTGATCTTGAAACTAACTTCCATTCTCCGCTACAGCATGGATAATTCCATTTCACAAGTATATTTTATAGATGATTTAGAAATCATTCAGGAATATTTGGATATTCAGAATTATCGCTACAAAGATCGACTGCAAGTCACTTTTGATATTCAGGAAGAATGCGAAAATCAAATTATTCCACGTTTAATGATCGAACCACTTTTAGAAAACAGTATTAAAAATGGTTTTCGATATCACCAGACGTTGTGTATTCATGTAAAGGCTTATATCGAAGACGATAAAATGTATGTCAGCGTTCAGGATAATGGAAATGGAATCGCTCAGGATAAGCTGGAGGAAATCCGTTACAATTTAGAATCTGATCAAAACCAGATGAATCATCATGGGTTGTACAATTTAAATCGACAGTTAAGTTTGATGTATGGCATCGACAGTAAATTAAGAATTGAAAGTGTGCTTGGAGAAGGAACAACAGTAACGATCTGTATTCATCTAAAGGGGGCAAAATATCATGTATAGAGTAGTAGTCATTGAAGATGAAGAAGCAATTCGCAAGGGAATTATCATGTCCATTGATTTTTCCGCTTTGAACTGTATCTTAATCGGTGAGGCTGGTAATGGTGTAGAAGGCATAAAACTGATTCAAGAAAAGAAACCGGATATCGTAATAACCGATGTCACCATGCCTTTAATGAGTGGTATAGAAATGATTGAACAAACTCTAGAGTACAATTACACCTCGATCATCATTTCCGGTTATGATGAGTTTTCCTATGCGAAAAAGGCGATTAAATTAGGTGTATGTGATTATTTGATGAAACCTATTGATAAGGAAGAATTGAACAATGTGATTCAAAGTATCGTTTCCGGTTTTGATTTATCCAGTAAAATTAGCGGATTGTTGAAAGAAAAAAATCAGATCGAACATATTCAACTTCTAGAAACTTTAAATAAAGAAGATCATCTGGTTGATAAAATCATGGAATACATCAATCTTCATTACTCAGAAAAGATATTTTTATCCGATATAGCCGATGTTTTAAATTACAGTGAATCTTTATTATCAAAGCGATTTCGAAGAGTTACACAGATGACCTTTAATGAGTACTTAAATCGTTTCCGCATTCAAAAGTCTATTGAATATATGAAAAAAGGAACTTATGGTTTAACGGAAATTTCGGATATTTGCGGATTTAGTGACTATAAATATTTTAGTACGGTGTTTAAGAAGTACACTGGTTATACACCGAGTCAGTTTACCAATATGATTGTATTGTAGATAGAACTGGAAACTTATGAATCATAGAATAATAAAGAATGTTAAATAGATATTAGGAGATCGTGCAAGTTTCGTACACAACTTATATGATCTCTTTATTTTTTTATAGAAGCGTAAGTTTTACTGCGATTTTACCTATCTATTGCGATAAAACCAGAATTGATCGTTATACTGAATATAAACAATTTAGTAAATGTAAAGAGGTATGAATATGTATAAAACGATTGTCATAGACTATACACCAAAAGCGAATGATCTGGCACAAAAGATAGAAGAAAAGGCAAATGAGATGACGCAAAAAGGTTATACGCTGATTACTTTTTCCATAACAGGTTCAGCTAAATCTATTTTGGTGTTTGAAACAAGTAAAACATGATGGGATATTCACAATCGAATATCAGAGAGAATGGAAGAAGAGGAAAACGAATATGAACATCATTCTATATGGTTCTCGTTATGGAACAGCTCAAAGATATGCGAAAGAACTTTCTAAAAGAACAAATATAAATGCTGTTTCTTTTGAAAATGTTCAAGACATAAATATGTACGATGAGATCATTTATATAGGCAGCTTGTATGCAGGCAGTGTTTTAGGATTGGCTAAGACATTTAAAAAGATAAAAGATGCTTCCGGTAAAACAATTATTCTTGTCACGATTGGTTTATCAGATCCTTTAGATGATAAGAATATTCATGCTATAGAAAAGAATATGCACAATCAAATACCAAACGAAATTTTTAAGTCTATAAAAAAGATCTTTCATTTCAGAGGTGCCATTGACTATAACAAGTTAAGCTTTGGACATAAGGCAATGATGAAATTGTTATATAATGCGATAAAAAACAAACCAGAGGAAACATTAACGGCCGTCGATCGAGCCATAATAGAGACTTATAATAAAAAAGTGGACTTCACAAACTTTCAAGATCTCGAAAAAATAATTTGTGAAATATAAGAAATAGAGCTTTTTTCTATATTTCTCATGCAACGAGAATGAATCTTGTGACATGTCATTTTATAACTCCGTTCCATAACTTATAGTTTTATCGAGAGGAAAGATCATGAACCAAAAAAAGATTGGTGATTTCTTAAGAAAATTAAGACATGAAAAAGAACTAACACAGATACAATTGGCAGATATTCTATTTGTATCCAATAAATCTATATCAAGATGGGAAAAAGGAAAAGGTTTACCGGATATTGATATTCTTATTGAGTTCGCTCGTTTTTATGGTGTGAGTCTTGAGGAATTGTTAGATGGTCAAAGAAATGAAATGACAGATAATGTGGAAAGTACAGTTTTAAAAGTTGCTGAATTAGAGAATGAAGAAAAGAAGAAAATGAAAAAAATTACGCAGATACTCGTTCTCTTTAGCATGGTGCTGATGCTCATTAGTTATATTTTATCTAACTATCTGAATCAAAATGATATTATTGATTTCATCTATGGATTCTGCAATGGGGTAACTTTTGCCACATTAGCGTTGATTTTGATTGTTACAGGACGATGGGGATTAAAAATAAGAGAGTTTAAAGAGCGTACTACCAATAGAGACTAAGTTCAGAGAATACAATATAAAACGTGTAAAGAAAGAGCAAATAACTCATCTTACACGTTTTATTTCTTCAATATCCGATTAAAGGAACACACCTAAGTCACTAATAATTATTTTAATCTGTAATAGCAGATGTTTTTTCCAGCGCCCTCTCGTTTTAATTCTCCGGCAGCGACTAATTTCCGTAAAGCTCCTTCAATAGAGCTGATACTGAGAGAAGGGCAAAGTTCACGGATGTCCTGTTTGGTAAAACGACCGATTTTTTTCATTGTAGCCCGATGCACAGTTTCCAGGGCAGATAGTTTGGTTTCTACCAAGTCAAAGCGATCTTCAAAGTCTTTATAAGCAGAAAGAATGATTCCCAGCAAATACTTGATAAAAGGAACAATATCTTCAGTACCTTCATGCCATTCAGTCTGTACCTGACCTAGGACATCGTAATAGAGATCCTTATTTTTTGCGATTTTGGCCTCTAACGAGATATATTTACCTACATAAAAACCACAGCGATAGAGCAAAAGCGTGGTCAGAAGACGGCTCATTCTGCCATTTCCATCATTGAAAGGGTGAATACAGAGAAAGTCGTGGATGAACACAGGAATGATAATCAGTGGTTCTACTTCCATGTTTCCAATGACACGATTATACTCCTTGCAAATGCTGTCTAGTGCTTCTGGCGTTTCATAAGGGGCCAAAGGCGTGAACAAGGTTTCCACATGACCATCAGGATAGGTAGCGCTGATATAGTTCTGCACGCTTTTGGTTCTGCCTGCCATGGGATTGTTCATGTGGTTGTATAGAATCTTGTGGAGCTGCAGGATGTAATTTTGTGTGACAGGGATGGCATCAAAGTTCTCATGGATGAGGTTCAGTACATCTCGATAACCTGCAATTTCCTGCTCGTCTCGATTTCTTGGTGTTGTCTTCTCTTCTACTAATTGTCGGATACGGGTGTTTGTAGTTCTGATACCCTCAATGGCATTAGATGCTTCAGTGCTCTGTATTTTTGCAATCTCCACTAGCTTTTCCAATTCATCTGGTCTCTGCTTTAAATATAGCTCCTGTTTTCCGGCTTCTTTGTAGATTGCCGCAATCAGACCCAGAATATCTGAGTCCCACTTTTGTTCTTGAATTTTGGAATAATTAAATATACGCATTCCCTTATAATCTCCTTTATTCCCTTAAATATTAGCATAAAATAAGGGAAAATTAAACTTTTGGGGGAAAGTCCTCTTATTTTCAATAAAATTTAAGGGATTTATGCAATTATAAGGGCAAATTACCACCTTCTTATTATAAGTTTTCATGAACAGGTGATAAAACTACCACTCTTCTTAGTTTGTCCAGTTTCTTTAGGCAGGTGCTTTCTGTGCATAATCTCTATTTTTCAAGCCGTTAGGCTGACAGAAGCAAATAAAAACGCTGCAAACCAATAAATAATGGTTGGCAGCGATAATTTCTGGCGTCCTCGAATGGATTCGAACCATCAATCTACCGCTTAGGAGTTCTCTGCGAACCGTGGTAGCTAGAAGTTCGATTATCCTCTTGGGAGCGTTTAATGCCGTAAATTAAAGCATAAGTGCTTGTTATG
>NZ_JAXKBY010000224.1:0-9534 GCF_036552745.1 Faecalicoccus sp. | reverse complement strand
CACATATAAAAAGGGACTAATAGTCCAAAGTAGTTCAAAAACTACTCAACTGTTAGACCCTCTCTGTTGTTTATTCTTTTGTATAGCCTGCTTGCGCAAGACATTCTCTGGCGCAGTTATTGTCGCCTGTCCATGGAACACGTCCTTCTGTATGATACATAAAAGGTTCATCGCCTTTACCTAAGATCAAGATGACATCCCCATCGGATGCGTTATCAATGGCTTGACGAATCGCCTCATAACGATCTTCGACAAATACACTAGGGGTATTTTGAATTCCCTCTTTAATTTGACAGGCGATGTCTTTAGGATTTTCATCTCTTGGATCATCTTCTGTCAGTATGATCAAATCGGCATATTGATCCGCCAGTTCTCCAAAGACTTTACGTTTGGCAATATCACGTTTTCCGGCGGATCCAAAGACACTGATAACACGATGTTCATTGGCAATGTGTCTTCCATATCGTAACATTTGTTCCATGCCATCGGGTGTATGAGCAAAGTCAACGATCACATGGAATGGCTGTCCACAATCAATCTGTTCCATACGGCCTTCAATTTGCGGAATGCTGGCGCAGGCTTGTAAGACGATGGCTAGATCCATGCCGGTCTGATGTAAAGCCGCAATACAGGCTAATAAGTTATAGACATTGTACATCGCAACAAGACTGCTCTTTACATGATAAATCTTTTCCTGATACACAAGATCAAAAGTTGTGGATTCTGGATCAATACGAACATTGATCGCCCGATAATCACATTCCTTCTCCACACCATATGTAACAACTCTGGCTTTGGATAAAGACTTTAAATCTTCAAACTTATCATCATCGACATTTAATACGGACACACCATTTTCTTTAACTAAATCTTTAAACAAAATCGATTTGGCATTAAAGTAACTGTCCATAGTTCCATGAAAATCTAAATGATCATAAGTAAAGTTAGTAAAGATTGCCACATCAAAACGAATCGCATCGACACGATGTTGTGCCAAACCATGCGAGCTGACTTCCAGGGCGCAAGATTTCATACCGGCTCTTACCATATCGCTGAGCTTCTTTTGAAGAAACAGGGCATCCGGTGTTGTCAAATCCGGTGCTAAGTGTACCTTTCCATATTCAATCGCAATCGTTCCGATATAGCCACAAGGCTCTTTTAGCTCACGAATATATTTGATGATATTGGCACATGTACTTTTTCCGTTGGTGCCGGTGATTCCATACATTGTCATTTTATCAGAAGGCTTGGCATAGAAAATTCGGGCACACTGATTCATGGCTAAAACGACATCTTCTACACGAATATAGACAGCACCTTCCAGTTTGTTTTCGATCTCTTTGGAATGAACGATACCAATTGCCCCTTTTTCTACAGCCTGGGCAATAAAATCATGTCCATCATAAGTCATTCCCGGAAGGCAAAAATACAGATCTCCTTTTTGCACCTTACGTGAATCAAAACATAGACCCGTCACATTAACAGTCGGTGCATTTTTAAAAAGCTTGCTTAGTCGCATAACGATCCTTCTTTCTTTAACACAATATAAGTATGATCCTTGATTTCATCCCACGTTACATGAATACGTGTAGAAAGAGGAACATCACTATAAATCTTAACGGGATGATATTGTTGGCAATAGCCATGATACACACCATCCTGGTCTTGTTTTTCAATTAAGACTTCTAAATTGGTAAAGCGCTCCATATCATTTTGACGAAGTTTGTTGGAAAGTGCTAAAAGCTTATTGACTCTTTCTTTAACGATTGAGCCATGCACTTCCCCTTTCATCCTGCTGGCTGCTGTCCCATTGCGCTTAGAGTATGGAAAAACGTGTAAGAAAGAAAAAGCACAATCTTCAAGATTTTTATACGTTGTTTCAAACTCTTCTTCACTTTCCTGTACAAAGCCGACAATCACATCAGTAGAGATGGAAATATCAGGTATTTCTTTTCGTATATGATCCAATCGTTGTTTAAATTCTTCGATCGTGTAAGGACGATTCATACGCTGTAAAGTTTCGTTACAGCCAGATTGAATTGGAATATGCAAATGACGACAGATTCTTGTGGTCTGTTTCATCAACTCAATCAGTTCATCATCCACTTCGGTAATTTCAATACTTGAAATTCGATACTGAACTCGTTCATCTGTTTTTTCTAACAATTCTTTTAACAGTTTGGTCAGTGTAGTATCCCCATCCTGATAACGACCGGTATGAATTCCCGTCAAAACGATTTCATAATGTCCTTTATCAGATAAAGACTGCGCAATTTCAATGACCTTTTCTTTTGATAAAGAACGTTGTCGTCCTCTGGCATATGGAATTGCACAATAGCTGCAGAATTGATTACAACCATCTTCGATCTTTAAAAAAGCACGGTGTTTGGATTCATAAACATGGATCGGCATTTCTTCAAACGATGTAAAGTCGCGAATATCTTCCACCAGATCCTTACGAACATGATCCTTTAATAATTCTTCGATACGCTGCACCAGTTCATTTTTATGATTGGCGCCGATGATCAAATCCACATCCAGATTTTCTCTTTCCGTTTGATTGGCATGCTGAACATAGCAGCCAACCACAACGATCAAGGCATTAGGATGTGTCTTTTTTAAAGAATGAATCTTTTGTCGAGATTTAGCAGCCGCTGTATTTGTTACAGTGCATGTATTGATGATACAAACATCGCAGGGGCTGTTAGTTTCCACCATTTGATGCCCATGTTTTTCCAGCTGTTCTTTATAATAATTGGATTCATAGCTGTTGACCTTACAGCCTAGTGTCGTAATACTGAATCGCACTACTTTTCCTCCTTTGATAAAGCATGTTGATAATCAATACAGGATAACGCATAAATCGCTGCCGTTTCAGCACGCAAGATTCTTTTTCCCAAGGTAACCGGAATAAAGTGATCGTCCTGTAAGATATCGATCTCATTAACATCGAATCCACCTTCCGGACCGATTACGATGGTAACCGATTTAGGGTCTTCTTTTAAATACGATGCCAAATGCATCGATGCTTCATTTTGTTTTTCATAGCAGACCAGATTGCATTTTCCCTGATAGTTATGCAGGGTTTCAATGCTTTGGATGGGTTCTAACTGCACTAAATCGTTGCGATTACATTGTTTGCAGGCATCCAACAGGATCTGTTGCCAGCGCTCATACTTCTTTTCCTTTTTCTTTTCATCCAGTCTGATGATGGAAAAACGACTGTCAAAAGGAACAATGCGGCTGACGCCCAACTCACATGCCTTTTGTAGCATAACTTCAAAACGATCCTGCTTGATCAAAGCACAACAAAGCGTAATGTGATGCAAGGTAGCAGGTACTTCGATCTCATCCGTGATATATAAATATGGCTTTTGTAACGGCTTGGCTAAAAAGGCACCGCCCTGCTTACTGATTACGCGTACTGTTTCTTTTTGTTCGATACGCAATACATCAAATAAATGATGCGCCTGTTTGGTATCTAAAAGAACCTTGGAATGTAATTGACAAGCCTCTTCTACAAATACTTGTTTCATTTTGTTTCTCCCTGATTGGCCAGATACAAAAGTTTTTTGACTTCATATGGCTTTAACTGCCGAATCTCACCCGGCTTTAGGGCATCCGCTTCGATAAAACCAAAGCGTTTTCGATGTAAACGATGCACCTCATGCCCCAACATTGCCATCATATTTTTGACCTGATGATTTTTTCCTTCTGTGATCGTCAGTTCAAAACGACAGCGATCTCTTGTCGGATCGATTTCCAGCATATAAACTTTTGCCGGAAGAAAAGTTTCCTTACCATCACTTAACCCCTTACGCAGCTTACGAATATCGTCTTCACTTAAGATCCCCTGCAGATTTACGATATATGTCTTGGGCAAATGATAGCGGGGATGGATCATCTTATTGGTAAAATCGCCATCGTTTGTCAATAATAAGACACCACTGGTATCATAATCAAGTCTTCCGACCGGATACACTCTTTGATCAATGTGAATATAATCCAATACGGTTTTTCGATTATGTTCATCCTTGCTTGTACAAACACAGCCTTTAGGCTTATTCATTACATAATACACTTTATCTTCACGCACTAATGCCTGTCCGTTGATTGTAATCGTATCGTTAGGCTTCACTTTGCTTCCTAAGATATCAACAACTTTTCCGTTTACCTTGACTTTTCCCTGAATGATATACTCTTCGGCTTTTCGTCTTGAACAAAAACCAGACTGGGCAATGGCTTTTTGTAATCGTTCCATTATTGTTCCTCCTCATGAAACAACTCTTGTTCTTCCTGTGGCTTTGGAAGCTCCGGAAGTTCTTTGATCGTCTCTAATTGAAATGTATCTAAAAAAGTATCGGTCACCTGATACAGTAAAGGCTTTCCTACGACATCCAATCGATCTTTTGCTTCGATCAAACCTCTGGCCTGCAGCTTCTTTAACATCATCTCACAGTTGACCCCGCGAATCTCTTCAATTTCCACACGTGTAACCGGCTGTTTATAGGCAATAATCGCAAGGGTTTCGATGGCAGCCTGTGAAAGTGTCGGATGTTGAATATTTTCAAAAAGTTTTTGTCCAAACGGATACACAAAGTCTTTAGTGACAAATTTATATCGGCTGGCATATTCCACTAACTCAATTCCTTTTGCAGGCGAGGCATATTCCTCCTTTAAAGAAAGAAGCGCATCCAGTACTTTCTGGCTTTCTTCAATTTGTAGAGCATTTTGTATCTGGATCATGGAAAGTCCTTCCTCTCCACTTAGAAAAATCAAGCCTTCCACCAGTGCTTTTATATCATGCATGAAGCTGCTCTCCTTTCTTGAGATAAATCTGATCCTCTTCATTGATTGTAAAATCCAACATTTTCTGATGGATCAAATCTAATATAGCTAAAAACGTGACAACGATCATATGCAGATTGGTACAGTCTGAACAAAGCTCTTCAAAAGTGATCGGATGATCGATCGTATTTAAAAAGCGCTGAATTTGTTCGAGTCGTTCTTCCACTGACAATTCCTTGATCGTTACTTTTGTCTCATAAGGCTGTAATAAGATCATGCGATGCATCACACGCTGCATAGCTTTGACCAGTTCATAAGGTGATTGTGTTGGAAGATCATCTATTTCGATAGGTTTTGCCCATGACTCGATCAAAGAAGCCGCCGGTCTTGAAAAATGCAGTTGTCTTTGTTCAAAAGAATCTTTTAAAGAAGCCGATACTTCTTTATAGCGCTGATATTCCAATAAACGTTCGACCAGTCTTTGTCTTTGTGTCTCTTCTTCATATTCTTCTTCTACGACCACTTCTTCACGCGGTAAGAGCTTACGACTCTTATATTCCAGTAAAGAAGCCAGTTCGCTTAAATATTCACTGGCTACTTCCAAATGAAGATCTTTCATTTGATGAATAAAATCTATATATTGATTAGCCAAAACAAGCATATCTAAGTCAAAAAGATCTAATTTATTCTCTTTGATCAGATGCAGCATCAGATCCAATGGACCTTCAAACTGATCGATCGTTACTTTAAATTCCACATTCACTCACCTTATCACAGTATAACAAATTTTCAGACAACAAGAAAGTAGGACAAATGGATGTCAAAGACACCCTTTTATGATATGATGATAAAGATTTTAGGGGGTGAACCCATGAAAAGAGCTTTGTGGTTTTTAATAGCAGCCCTGATCATGGCATTGATCGTACAGCCAAATCTTTCAACTGTCCATGAACCTCAGGTGCGTACACCAACCAACACAACAACTAACGCAAAGACAAATGATACGATCGACATGGGTATTTCACACTCCAAAGCAACGATCTGTCTGGATGCCGGGGGTGGAGGTATCGATACCGGCTATACAAGCGGTGATCACACACCGGAAAAGGATATCAATTTACAAATTGTACAAAAAATAGGTAATTATCTTACACAGGCAGAATACAATGTCGTTTATACAAGAACGGATGATTCAACGATCGTTTCCGCCAATGAAGTCGATTCCAGCAAGCAGCGCATCCAGCTGGCTAAAGATCAAAATGCGCAGTATTTGATCAGTATTCATATGAGCGATGATATCGATACGACCATTCAGGGATACTCTCTTTTTACCCATCCCAAGGAAGAATTGATTGATCTGTGCAATGCGATCAACGAAAAGCTGATGTCTATCAACTATTCTCGCTTTAATGGTTTAGACAGTGATCACTATGAAAACTTTCCAATCCTTATGGATCAATCACTTTCTACGATCATGATCGAGTTGGGTTATTTAAGCAATACCGAGGATTATACCAACTTAACCAATGAAGACTATCAGGATCGAATTGCCCGCTCGATTGCCGAGGCTATCCTAGCGCAAATTGACTGAACTTTTACCGGTGTTTCTTTGAGAACGACCGGTTTTTTTGATATAATGAAAACTATGAAAGAAGATGAAAATATATGGAAAATAAGGAGATATTTAAAGGAAAAATTTTTACTTTAGAACAAAAAGACGTAACGATCCATAATAAAGAATACAGACGCGATATCATTCGCCATCCCGGTGGTGTCGGTGTGCTTTTAATCGTCGATGATAAAGTTTTGCTGGTTAAACAAATGCGTCATGCGATTGATCAGGAAACACTGGAGATTCCTGCCGGTAAGCTTGAATATGGAGAGGATCCCATGACGGCCGGTCTGCGTGAATTAAACGAAGAAGCCGGCTATGAGTGCAAGAGTTTAAAGCCGATCATACACTTTGTTTCCACCCCTGGATTTTGTGATGAAGTCATCTGGCTCTATGAAGCCATAGAACCTTATGCAACGAAACATAAGCTGGCTATGGATGAAGATGAAGAAATTACCAAAGTATGGATCGATCTCAAAGAAGTACAACAAATGCTTCAAAACAATCAGATCATTGACGGAAAAACGATCATTGCCCTGCAATATGCGCTTTTGGAAAGGAGAGATGTCAAATGAATTTTATCATGATTTCACCCAACTACCCTGAGAACTACTGGATGTTTTGCCGGGGATTAAAAAAATACGGGGCGACAGTTTTGGCCATTGTCGATACAGCGTATGACAATTTGTTACCGGAATTAAAAGAAATCATCGATGAATGTTATGTCGTTTCCAATTTCAACAATTACGATGAGATGCTTCGTGCTGTTGGTTACTTTACGTTCAAATATGGAAAGATCGACTGGATCGAATCCAACAATGAAGCCTGGCTGGATCTGGATGCCCGCTTACGTGATGATTTTAACGTAAAGACCGGTTTTAGCTATAAAACCATTCAGGAATACCAGAGTAAGGCAGCCATGAAAAAATACTATGAAAAGGCCAACATCCCGACCGCTCGATACGATTTGGTGGATTCTAAGGAAAACGCCTTACAGTTTGCCAAGAAGATCGGTTATCCTCTGGTTTTAAAGCCCGATCATGGTGTAGGAGCTTCTTTTACTTATACGATCAAAAGCGATGAAGATCTGATCAAGTATTTAGATTTGACCAAGGAACACCAGATGATCTTGGAAGAATACATTGAAGGTGATGTCTTCACTTTAGATGGTGTATGTGATCAGGAAGGAACGATTCGTTATTTGAATTCTTTAGAATATGTCGGCAACTGTATGGACAGTGTACAGTACCAACAATCGATCGGCGCTTATACGGCCTTTACGATCAGTGATGAATATCGAAGCATTGCCCAACGTACCATTCATGCCTTTGCCTTAAAAAATCGGTTCTTTCACTGTGAATTCTTCCGTTTGACCAAAGACAAAGAAGGTTTGGGTAAAAAAGGAACGGTCATTGGATTGGAAGTCAACTTCCGTCCACCGGGAGGTTTTGCCCCGGATTTGATGAACTATGCCGGTTCTTTAGATGTCTATGATATCTGGGCACAGGTATTATTAACGCAGCAGGGTGATTATATGCATATTGCCCGTGAATCGGCCGGCTTTGCGGGAAGACGAAATTCGATTGCCTATAAATATCGTGTGGAAGAAATTGAAAAGATATATAAAGATCAATGGATTGCCACGAACTATCTTCCGGAAGCCTATGCGGCTACGATGGGTGATGTAACCCTGGCCTGTCGTTTTCATACAACAGAAGAAAGAGATGCTTTCTTTGCGATCGCATTTCAGGAATCTACCAGAAAGGATCGAAACAAGTGATTTTAAAGTTTGAGCTATACATGTCCGCCCTGCAGAAACAAAGAAAGATCCACATGTACTTACCGGACGATTATTTATATTCTCAAAAACGATATCCGGTTTTATACATGTTTGACGGACATAATCTTTTTCATGATGAAGATGCGACCTATGGAAAATCATGGAATTTGGCATGGCATATCATCGAAGGTAAAAAGGATATGATCGTAGTTGGTCAGGAGTGTTCACACCATGGCAATGACCGCTTAGATGAATATAGCCCCTACCCTTTTTCCGATGCACAGCTGCAAGTCCAACTAAATGGTTTGGGCGAAGCGACAATGGATTTTTTTGTCAATGAACTCAAGCCTTACATTGATGCCCACTTCCCGACTTTACCGCAGCGAGAAATGACATGGATTGCCGGCTCCAGCTGTGGAGGTGAAATGGCTTTGTTTGCGGGTATGCGCTATCGCGATATCTATTCTCGCTCTTTGGTAATTTCACCATACTTGATCCCAACAGCGGATTATTTCCTGATGGAAGCCGATCAAACGTTTTTTGATCAACCATCCTATTTCTATATGTCCTGGGGTGCCCTGGAAGGAAACGGTAAACATGCCTTTGTGCAGGAAACAACAATTTGCACGGAACTGGCCAATCGATTACAGGAGCATGGTGCCAGAGTCTTCTTTCATGTCAAACCGGAAGGTGAACACACCGAAAGTTCCTGGGAAGAAGAAGCGCCTTTATTCTTGGATTTTTTGTTTTATTATGAGTAGTTATGAATCGTAAACCTGTAGTTTTAAATTTACCGGCCCTTCACCAGGGAAAAACGATCGTGATCAGTGATATTCATGGCAATTTAAAAGCGTTAAAACATTTATTGTCACTTTGTCATTACGATAGTTCAAACGATCGTCTGATCTTAGCTGGTGATCTTTTGGAAAAAGGAGAAGAAAACCTTGCGACATTGTGCTATATCATCCAGCTTTGTGAACAAGGAAATGCGTATGCCTTAATGGGAAATTGTGACTTCACCATAAAAAATGCTTTTTTATCGTATCGTCTTGATTTCTTAAAACAAATCTTATTGACAAGAAAGAATTCCGTTCTTCATGAAATGGCTACTGAAATCGGAATGTCTTTTCATAAAGATACAGATATGGAAGTTTATTGTGCAACGCTTCGAAAGCACTTTCTCAAAGAAATGGCCTTTATTAATGATCTTCCTCATGTGATTAAAACACCCGATATGATTATTACCCATGCCGGTATCGCATCGGAAAAACAATATGGCGATGACTTTAAAATCACCATGACCACTCCTATGTTTTTTGAAACGAAACAGACTTTTAAAAAGAAAGTTATTTGT
>NZ_JAXKBY010000223.1:0-11095 GCF_036552745.1 Faecalicoccus sp. | reverse complement strand
GCCCAGTTGGAGGTTTTAGATCAAGATAAAGCGTATCTTACAATCAGTGAAGGGAAGTTTCATCAAGTGAAGCGTATGTTTCTAAAGGTAGGTTGTGAAGTAACATATTTACAAAGAGTATGTTTTGGACCATTGGAACTCAAAGACCTAGAAATTGGCCAGGCTAGAGCGCTTACACCGGAGGAGATAGAATTGTTAAAAACACACAACGATTAAATATTTATTTAATGTTTATGTAAATTTTGATGTTTATATAAATCCATAGGGGTTCTAAAAATTTACAAAATCTCCTAAATCAATTATAATAACCACGCATTTTGTGTTTAGGAGAGTTTTTATTGAATTCAACGGAGGGAGATTTTGTATGATTCAGTTTTTTCAAAAAAATATAGAACCAAATAAAAAATTAAAGACTTTCGAAATAATTATCCTAATTCTATTGATCATAGGGTCTATTGTTTCGTATGGAGTAGGATTATCTAAAGTTCATTCGAATGTAGGCAATCTTCAATTTGTTCAAAGTTTGCAAATGACACGTGATACGGAACTGGAAGATTACGATGGTGAAGAAAATGCGATGTGTGATGTAACATATCGAAACGGTGATAAAGAATTGGTTATTACGTTACCTTATGAAGAATATGAGCAGCTAGATTCTGATACTATTACTGCATATGAGTTTGAAAGTGCCAATGGAACAAAGCTTTATTTTGATCATGAAGATGTCAGTCAACAAGAGGCACAGTATTCTTATGAGCAGACAATGGCCAATCAGTCCATGCCGATCTTTAACTTTGCAAATGCATCGATCATTCTGGTCTTATCTCTTTTGATCATGATGCTGTTTTCAAGACAATTTACGACCTATGAGAAATCTTGGTTTATGTCGATCATGGTATTGGCTACCATATTCTCCGTTTTATTCCCGGAAGAAAGTGCAAATGGAATCAACGGAATTCTGATCATGTGGCTGTATCTACTGGATACCTTCTTAAATATTTTGTGTGAACTTCTAATATCGAAACAATCCAGGTATAATTTCTTAGTTTCAGTACTGGTGGAAATCACTGAAATTGTCATGTCTCTCGTCTTGATGTACCGTTTTGCGACACTGGCAACGACATTGTTGTTCTGGTTGCCAATCGACATCATCAGTTACATCAACTGGTCAAGGCATAAGGACGAGGAAGAAAGCGAATTAACAGTTGTTCGTCGCTTAAAAGGATGGCAGGAAGTACTGGTGATTGCCGGAATTATCGTATGGACAGTAGTTATTGGATACTTTATCAGTGGATTGGATATTACTACAGATTTCTATCATAATCAGACACTGGAAACAGCTGTCGTCTATATTGATGCTTGTGCTTCTGCTGTTGGTATTGCCAATGGATTGTTTATCTTTTTTAGATTTAGAGAACAATGGATTGCCTGGTATATTTGTGCAGCTTTAGAAGCGGTGATCAACATTATTTCTGGACAGTATGTGTTATTGATCCTAAAGCTGGGGTACTTTACCAATACAACATACGGATATATTAAATGGAGCAAATATATCAAATCCCATCAGGAACAGGAGAAACTATCGATCTTCTGATAAATTCTTGAGGATATGATTTAGAACTGATACAATAAATTATGTAGAAAATAAGAAATGGGAGTGAAAATTATGGCTATTTCTGCAGGAGATTTTAGAACAGGATTAACATTGATCGTAGATGGAGATCCATGGCAGGTTTTAGATTTTCAACATGTAAAACCGGGAAAGGGAGCTGCCATCTTAAAGACAAAGATGAAGAACTTAAAAACAGGTAATACACAAGAACGAAATTTCAATGCCTCCACAAAGTTTGAACAGGCACAAATTTCTAAGAAGACAGCACAGTACTCTTACCAGGCCGATAATACTTACTATTTTATGGATATGGAAACATACGATACTTATGAACTGAGTGAAGATCAGGTTGGATTCAATAAGTATTTTATCGTTGAAGGGGCAGAGGTTTCTTTGATGTTCTTTGAAGGCGACTTGTTATCTGTATCCGTGCCGGAAAAAGTTGAATTGACAGTAGCCGAAACAGATGCGGCTATCAAGGGAGCACCGTCTAACCAGACCAAAGATGCTGTGACCGATACAGGACTTTCATTACGAGTTCCACAGTTCATCGAGCCAGGTGAAAAAATTATTGTATTCTCAACAGATGGGAAGTATGCAGGAAGAGCTTAATCGGCTCTTCTTTTTCACATTATGAATAAAGTCGTTTTAATTACCGGCGGGGCCTGTGGTATCGGCAGAGCTATCGCCTTAGAATTAGCCAAAAATAAATATAATATCGTGATTAACTATCTGACTTCACAAAAAGCAGCACTATCTTTAGAAGAAGAAATCGTGCAAACCTATGGAGTGCGTTGCATGTCGATTCGTGCGGATGTTTCTGATGTGGAACAGGTCGATCAGATGGTGACGAAAATAGAAAAAGAACTGGGCGGCGTTGACATCTTGATCAATAATGCGGCAATCGATCTTTCTAATTTATTCCATTTGAAGAATGCAGAGGAATTTCGCCGAACGCTGGATGTGAATGTGGTCGGTGCTTTTAACTGCAGCAAACGTGTATATCGATATATGTTGGATCAGGAGTATGGTCGGATCATAAACATTGCTTCTACAAATGGGATTAATACATATTATCCGATGTGTATCGATTATGATGCTTCCAAAGCAGCTTTGATTTCTGTAACGCATAATTTAGCTTTTGAGTTTGCTCCTTATATCCATGTAAATTGTATTGCGCCGGGATTTATCGGAACAGAAAATGAGTTGGATGGCTATGATGAAGAATTTTTAAAAGAAGAAGTGGAGAAAATCATGGTAAAGCGATATGGTGATACAAAGGAAGTGGCATATCTTGTAAAGTTTTTGATCAGCAAGGAAGCGGATTATATAAACAATACTGTTATACGAATTGATGGTGGCCAGGTAGGCAGTTGCTAAGTATGGGGATTATCAATTTTAAAGTCTATTCCTTTATTTTTATTGAGAAATGAAAAAAACTGGTGTTAAATGACACCGGTTTTTATGATTAAGATGATTATAGAACTTGGATAACTTTATAATCAATAAATAATATTTACTTATTTCTATAGACAATAAATTGGTGATGACTACTCTATGTACTTTATCTTCAAATAGACGATTTAGTGGCCCGTATCTTTTATAATCTTTTTAAATTCGTTATAAGTTTGTGTCAATTCTTCAAATAAGTGACTGTTCTTGATAAGTTTTTCGTTTGCTTCATATTCCTTTATGTAGATTTCTTCTGGTGCGGTGTATTTTAATATTTGATCCAACAATATATTTTCTTTGTATTTTTCATCTTTATCGGGATAATTCTTTTTAAAGAAAGAAATACCTTTTTCATATTCCTCTGTTAGAGTGTATAACCAAGCGATTGCCATAACATTCACACCGTATTTTTCGCGCTTATCGTATTCATAGCTGGTGGAATAACCTTTGTTTGGTTTATTTCTGGTACATGTTTCAATCAACATGTGTAGAGCTTCGTCGGCAACCTTATGTTTATATAGAAGTGCACAAATATTGGCAACTATTTCTATGCTTAATGTATTGGCGTCAAGAGGCTGATTAAAAATAGAGGCGCAAAGTTGAATCGTTTCATCCTTTTTGTTGTTGATCAGAAGGCGATCGACAATTTCGCAAGCTAAGGATACTTGTGATTCTTTGATGGAGCCAAAAGGGTTATCGCTGGAAAAAATATAGTAATGGGAAGCCTTTGAAAACAAATCGTATAATTCTTTTAATAATTTACTTGCAGTGAATCCTTCTTCAGTTTTTGGATCAAATAATCTTAACTCTTTGATAAAACGCATGGCTTTAAATCGCCATTTGGATCGTTCACTTTTACTTATAATGCGATTTGGTGCAATATAGAGATCATTATTAGCGCATTTTATAAAATAATTTATTTCACTTTCCAAATTTGTGATGTCTACTTTTTCAATTTTACTTTTTTTCTTTGTTGAGTCATTTGGGTTTAGGATTAAAAGATCGATGTCCTCTTTTTTCGATTTAGGCAAAGCTTTATAAATTTCCACTAAAACTTTATCCGTTGTTTTCTTATCGTAGTTGCTAATGATATTTCTTAATTCTGCTACTTTCATATTTTGCTCCTGCTTAATATTAATCGTTCTTATCATATCATAGACAATAAGTTTATGATATAAACTAGGAATTAAAATACCTTTTTCCTCATTTTTTTCATCTTTATATTGATTCCTGTATTAAACCATGTATAATAATTTTGTTTCTTTAAATAAACTAAAAGTTTAGTGTTAGAAAACAAGGGAGAGATGTTATGAAGATTGGATCAAAGATAAAAGAACTAAGAATTCGTAATGGCTTGACACTGGAAGAGCTAGCTTCCCGCAGTGAACTGACGAAAGGTTTCCTGTCTCAATTAGAGCGAGATTTAACATCTCCGAGCATCTCTACATTGGAAGATATTCTAGAGGCATTGGGAACAAATTTAAGCGAGTTTTTCCATTCCACACCGGAAGAACAGTTAACGTTTGGAAAAAATGACTTTTTTGTTGATGAAAGAGATGAGCATACTGTGGAATGGATCGTTCCTAATGCACAAAAAAATGAGATGGAGCCTATCCGCATCACGATTCATCCCGGATGCAGTTCATTCATTATGAAGGCAAACGAGGGACAGGAGTTTGGTTATGTTCTTAGTGGACAGGTCGAATTGGTGATGGGGAAGAAAATCTATCGCCTTAAATCTAAAGAGACTTTTTATCTCAATGGAGCACGCAGCCATTTTATTAAAAATACCGGAAAAAAGGATGCAGTACTTTTATGGGTGGTAACACCACCTATGTTTTAGAAAAGAAAAGGGGAAGTATTATGGAGAACGAAAAGAATAAACTGATTCAGTTCAAAAATGTTGTGAAAGATTTTGATGGGCAAATCGTATTAAAAGGCATTGATCTTGATATCTATGAAAATGAATTCGTCACATTATTAGGCCCTAGTGGTTGTGGTAAAACAACTCTTCTTCGTATCTTGGGAGGGTTTTTAGAACCTACGGAAGGTCAGGTCATTTTTGATGGACAAGATATATTGAAATTACCACCTTATAAAAGAGAATTAAATACAGTCTTCCAGAAATATGCTTTGTTTCCACATATGAACGTATACGACAATATTGCGTTTGGATTAAAAATAAAGAAGATGAGCAAAGACATTATTGAACAAAAAGTAATGAAGATGTTAAAACTTATTAATTTGGAGGGATATGAAAAGAAAAATGTAACGCTTCTTTCCGGAGGACAGCAACAACGTGTTGCGATTGCCCGGGCTCTGGTCAACGAGCCATCGGTATTGCTTTTGGATGAACCTTTGGGTGCACTGGATCTTAAATTACGTAAAGAGATGCAATACGAATTAAAACGCATTCAACAAGAAGTGGGTATCACATTTATCTTTGTAACACATGACCAGGAAGAGGCTTTAACGATGTCTGATAAAATCGTAGTCATGAAAGAGGGTGAGATCCAACAAGTAGGAACGCCGCAGGATATTTATAATGAACCTGTGAATCGCTACGTAGCCAACTTTATCGGAGAAAGCAATATTGTTCCGGGGCGTATGTTAGAAGATAAAAAGGTGCGCTTTGATGATATTACTTTTGATTGTGTGGATGTAGGATTTAAGGAAAATGAACCGGTGGACGTTGTGATCCGTCCGGAAGATATAGATATTGTACCGGTGGATCAGGGTAAAATGACAGGTACGGTGGAAAATGTATTGTTTAAGGGCGTTCATTATGAAATCATGGTCGAAACAGTACCTGGGACACACGTAACGGTAAACATGCATGTACGCAAAAATGAGAATATTTTAAGTGAAGATGGCAAAGAGGCTATAAGTGCGAATGATTTCTATCTGGATTTGGAAGACATGAAAGATATTGATGACAAGGAAATTGTAGCACGTGCTGATGCACAGGCCTGGAACCCACAAACGGATGAATATATCTCTATCAAGGTCGATACAGATCTGAAAGAAGAAATTGGTGAGTACAGTGTCACTTTCTCTACTGGTTCAGGATTGCAGGTCACACGTAAGATTTGGGTTATAGATCAAAGAGTGGTTGAAAATAAAAAGGCGAATGAAGCTGTCAGCGCTTTTAACTTTTTTAAATCCAAAGATGAAATCTCTGAATCGCCGGCTTTAGATACAGATTTGAAAACATGGGCCAATGCGCAAGGGTGGAAATTAGATAATGAAGAAGAAACGATTGACCTAAGTGTTGATTATGATTTTGACCCGGAGAACATTACGGAGGGAGTATATAAAGTTACTTTCTGGACAACCGGACGTGAATTTAAAATTCATACAACGGATTTTGTGGAAGAAGGAAAAGAAGTCGGACTGACTTTCTTCCCGGAAGATATTCATGTTATGGAGAAGATGGGATTCTAATGCGCAATTTCAGACAATTGGCCATTCCTTATATAGTTTGGGCCGTTTTGATGCTGTTTCTTCCGATGCTGTTGATCTTATTGTATTCTTTAATGTCACAGGGAAACAGTATTGTTTCTTTTCAGTTAACTTTTAATAACTATATAAAGTTTTTTACAGATCCGGATTTTTTACTGATTCTATGGCGTTCATTGGGCATTGCACTGGAAACAACGGTGATCTGTTTGGCGATCGGATATCCTATTGCTTATTTTATTTCGCGAACTTCACAGAAAACGCAAAATATTTTGATTTTAGCAATTACGCTGCCGATGTGGATCAATATGTTGGTTCGTACATATGCCTGGATCGGTATTTTATCCGGTGATGGGCTTGTTTCCAGCATTTTAAGTTTGTTTGGCTTGGAAAACACGGAGCTTCTCTATACACAAACAGCTGTTTTGATTGGTATGGTTTATAACTTTTTGCCATTTATGATTTTACAGATTCACACTTCTTTAACAAAGATGGATAAAAGTTTGCTGGAGGCTGCCAGTGATTTAGGAGCGAATCGAGTACAAACTTTTTTGCGTGTGATCTTTCCTTTATCTTTATCCGGGGTAGTGAGTGGGATTACGTTGGTTTTCTTGCCGGCCGTATCTTCGTTCTTTATTCCTAAGTTGTTAGGGGGAGGACAGTTCTTCCTGATCGGTAATGTGATCGAAAATCAATTTATTACTGTGGGGGAATGGAATTTTGGATCTGCGATTTCTATGATCATGGCGGTAATCATGATGTTGTTGATGATGGTGGTTCGTAAAGTGGACGCCCGCGTAGGAACACAGGAGGACTAACCATGCCAAAAGAAAGAAAATTAATAGGTAAGGTGTTGACGATCTTAGGTATTGCGTTTTTTTATCTACCCATTGTATTTATGATCGTATTCTCCTTTAATGAATCGAAATCATTAACACATTTTACCGGTTTTTCGACAAAGTGGTACCAGGCTATGTTGGAAAACCACAGCATGATGGAATCTTTATATGTTACGATCGTCATTGCCTTACTGGCCACACTGATATCGACTATCATTGGTACGATTACAGCCATAGGTCTTTCTCGGTCTCGTAAGATTATCAAAAATCTGGTGCAGCAAATCAATGATTTCCCATTGATGAATCCGGAAATTGTTACTGCCATTGGTTTGATGTTGTTGTTTATTACGCTGCAGGTGGAAAGGGGATTTACAACTTTGTTGTTAGCTCATATTTCCTTCTGCATTCCCTATGTGATGTTGAGTGTGATGCCAAAAATTCGTAGTTTGGATCCGAATTTAGCGGATGCGGCTATGGATTTAGGATGTACACCGTTTCAGGCGTTGTATAAAGTCATTGTTCCGCAAATCATGCCGGGTATCATATCGGGTGCACTGATTGCCTTTACCATGTCTTTTGATGATTTTATTATCAGTTACTTTACAACGGGTGGAGGTGTTAAGAACTTAAGTATCATTGTTTATACAATGTCTAAACGTGTGAATCCAAGTATCAATGCAATCAGCACGCTGGTTGTCGTATTTATTACCATTGTATTGGCATTAGTCAATATCTTGCCAATCGTTGCCAGGAAAAGAGCCGGTAAGCCTAAAAATAAGCCGTTACGTTATGGGATTACAGCAATTATCGTCGCCTGTCTTGGCTTTGGCCTTTTCCAGTTTGGTTCATCAACAGGGAATAAGCCCTATGCAGGGCAGACTTTACATGTCTATAACTGGGGAGAATACACAGGTGAAAATGTCATTGGAATGTTTGAAGAGATGACCGGTGCTAAAGTAGTTATGGATATTTTTGACTCAAATGAACAAATGTATATCAATGTGGCAAACGGAGAAAGCTATGACATTTTAGTGCCTAGTGATTATATGATCGAACGTTTGATTCAAGAAGATCTTTTGATGAAACTTGATAAAAAGAAGATTCAACCGGCATTAGATCGTTATGTAGATGATGTGATTGGATTGCCGTATGATCCAAATAATGATTATTCAGTACCTTATTTCTGGGGAAGTGTAGGTATTGTATATGATAAAACGAAAGTTTCAGAAGAAGATTTGGAAAAAGAAGGCTATAACATATTCTTAGATCAGAAGTATAAAGGTGACATTTATTTATATGATTCAGAACGTGATTCCTTTATGATGGCTTTAAAAGCGCTTGGCTATTCTATGAATACAACCGATCAAAAAGAATTAGATGAAGCATATCATTGGCTTTTAGAATGTGTTGAAACCATGGAACCGGAAATCGTGACCGATGAAATTATCGATAATATGGCACAAGGGCGAAAAGCCTTGGGGTTGATCTATAGTGGAGATGCTGCCTACGTCATGAGTGAAAATGAGGATATGGGATTCTATATGCCGAAAAGTGGAACAAATTTGTGGAGTGATGCGATGGTTATCCCTAAAAATGCGAAAAATCCAGAACTTGCTTATGAGTTTATCGACTTTATCAGTGATTACGAGGCATCTATGGATAATTCCAGCTACGTAGGTTATACATCTTCGAATCAGGAAGTTTTTGATGAATTGTCCGGCAAGGATGGTTTGTATGAAGGAATCGATGCATATGTACCGCGTTCCGGCTACAAACTAGATGAAGTCTTTGAGTATCACGAGGATATACGAGTGATTATGGCCAATCTTTGGTCAAGAGTAAAAATTGCCGCCAGCAATGCACAATAAAGGAATGTTGAATAGGGGGTCTAACAGTTGAGTAGTTTTTGAACTACTTTGGACTATTAGTCCCTTTTTATATGTGTATGAACCCCTAAATAATAAAAATCCCCAGTTCATCTCTTGATGTGCTGGTTTTTTGGCATTATAAAAACATCTTTTTTATTTCTTTTTTTTTTTACAGTGTAAAAGGTTTCTTTCTACGCTTCCTTCTTATCAGTTTTTATTCGATAGAGGTGATATTTTCTTAAATTATATCCAATACATACCAGTAAAAATTCCATTTTTACACTTTTCATTCCTTTTCTGGTAAATCGTATAAATCCCATGTCCTGTTTAATCACTCCAAAGGCTCCCTCAACTTGAATCGATCTCTCTTTCTTCATTTCCTGTCCTTCTGAAGTGGATAGATTTTCTTTTACTTTTTTCTGGAGTTCATTTAAGATGACGTTCTTTCCGTATGTCCTATACTTTCCTTTTGTACATTCTTCTTTGAGCGGGCATCCCTCACAGTGATTTTTTTCTGTATAAATCTGTGTAATAGACAGGTTGTCATTTCTTGTATATTGTATCCTGTCGTATCCATACTGATCGAACACTCGACCATCCGGGCAGATTTTGAATCCCTCTTCATTGATTTTCCAGTTCAGTGAATTGAACTTTCGTTTCTTAAACTGCTTGTCTTCTTCTTTTCCATACATAGAAAATTTTTGTACCAGTTCCATTTCATGCTCTACATTATATAAATAGTTGTCATAGCTTCCATATCCTGCATCGGCTACCGGATATTTTGGCCATTCTCCATAAGCTTCTTCGTAACGATCCATAAATGGAATCCATGTATGTTGATCGGCTGGATTTTGAAATACATCCGAATTTGTGATAATCCCGTTGCATACGGCAATCTGACAGTTATAGCAGGGACGTGTTACACCCGTCTGATTATAGTAGTCATATTTTGTAGCCATAAATGTTGCATCATGGTCAATTTTAGAACAGGAGTTTCTCTTTCCCATGATGTTCAGCCAAAATTCATATTCATTCAGTTTTATATAGTATCCGAGGAAAAGATCATAAAATCTCTGAAATTCTGATTTTCTTTTTCCCTTTCCATAGACCAGCTGAATATTCTGACATGTGATAACTTCCATAAGATACTGACAAATTACACCCATATCGAATGCTTCGTATTTTCCTTTTACCGGATAATGATATCCATAAGTTTCGTTCAGCCGATAGATATCTTCCGTAATTCTTTCGAACAGACGTGTTTCTGCATTCATAATCCGTTTTTTATACACGAATGAATTCTTATGCGCATTTGCCTCTATCTTTGTACCGTCTATATACTGTACATCCGTATCACAAAGCATTAAGTCCCTGGCGATATGTTTAGAAATCGTAAAGAAAACATCATCAATTGATTCTTTCAATTGTTCTGTCATTCTCTGAAATGCCATGGCACTTGGACATTCCTCATTTGTCAGATACATGTAACGAATATCTGTCTTACATAACTGTGCGATCTTCGTCAGTGAACGATTGCCTTCCTGAAAAGCAAACAAAAGGGTCTTGAGCAACATGACTCTATCGTGTGAATGTGTATTATTTGAGCGGGTAATCTTAACAAACTTTGAAAAATCAATCCCTTCTACCGCTTCAAGAAACGAAAACACAGGGTCATTTGAATCTATTTTAACAGAGAGATCAAATGGCAGAGAGAGTTGCACAAAACCAGAATAATGATTATAATTTGTTTGGTTAAATTGGTTTTGTAGCATAACTAAATTATACTACAGACAAAAAGGACTGGAGTTTCCATTTAAGGAATTCCAGTCCTTTTTTAGATCTAACTTTTAACTGTTAGACCCCCT
>NZ_JAXKBY010000222.1:0-1436 GCF_036552745.1 Faecalicoccus sp. | reverse complement strand
GGCCGGTGTCATGTTTGCCTTGGAAGAAATCTTTAAATATTTTACACCGGTGATTTTGTTGTCGATGATGTCGGCAGCCGTAGCTTCCGATTTTATTTCCAAACAGATTTTTGGCATGCAGCCTATTTTTGAATTGCCGGTGATTCAATCCATTCCCTTATCCGGCTATGGTTATCTGATCCTGTTAGGTATTTTACTGGGTGTTTTCGGCGCAATTTATAACTATGTATTGCTTCGAACAAAGGATCTGTACAAAAGCTTGTCAGTACCTACCTGGGTAAAAATCTGGATTCCTTTTTTATTGGCGATTGTTTTAGGAATTACCATGCCGCAGGTGTTGGGTGGCGGTCATGCCTTGTTTGAAGAAATGAACAGTGATCTGGTTTTGACCACCATGATCGTTTTCCTGCTTGTAAAGTTTTTGTTTTCCGTCATCAGTTTTGGTTCCGGAATTCCTGGTGGTATTTTCTTTCCTTTGATTGTTTTGGGTGCCGGTATCGGTTCTGTATATGCTAAAGCGATCATTTCATTTTTAGGTGTGGATCCTATCTTATTTCATAATTTTATTATTTTGGCCATGGCCGGTTATTTTACAGCGATTGTCAGAGCCCCTTTGACCGGTATCATCTTAGTTACGGAAATGACCAATTCTCTGGCACACTTGTTATCGCTGACGGTGGTTTCTTTGGTGGCCTATGCCGTTGCAGACTTATTAAAAAGTCCACCGGTTTATGAAGCTTTATTGGATGGCATGTTGGATAAAGAGCAGGGCGAGACTAAAGAAAGCGGAAAACGAATCGTATTTGAAATACTCGTACAACACGAATCCATGTTAGCCAACAAAATGGTAAAAGATATCTCATTACCTGAAGGTACACTGTTGGTGGAAATACGCCGAGGTGAATACAGGATATTGCCGAAGGGAAATACTAAAATAAAAGAAGGTGATACGATTTCTGTATTGACCGATGTAAATTTAGAATGCAGTGTGAAAGAAGCTTTGGAAGCACAGAATCAAAGCACCTAGGCTTCATTTGAGAAGAAATTGAGAATTAAAGGTCTGATATCTAAAAGGATATTGGACTTTTTTTGTCCTATATCGAAAGTCATAATAGACAATATGAAATGACGAAGGAGGGATAAAAAAAGTAACCTTCCTTAATTTGTTGCATCGTGGATTTACCATTATACTTTGGTTAAAAAATTCATAGTATTGTGGAATTACCGCAAACAAATAAGGAGGGTTACCTATGAATAGAATAATCAAAATTGGGATGGATGTCCATACTACAAACGACACTCTATGTATTTTTGAACCGTCTTTTGAACATAATGGTACGGTACACTGCATTACACAGGTGAAACCGGAAGTAAAAAATATTCTTCGCGTAATCGAAACATTTAAAAACAAACATCCAGAAGAATCTTTCAAAATC
>NZ_JAXKBY010000221.1:0-3685 GCF_036552745.1 Faecalicoccus sp. | reverse complement strand
TTTTTCTCTCTTCTTCAAGGAAAACTTCTAACTTTTGTTTATATTGTGATAATTCTTGTTTTAATTCTTGAATCTTGTTTTGGCGATACAGTTCTCTAGACTCTTTTCCAATGTAAATGGATTGTCTTTCTTTTGAAACAATACCAGTAACAAGTCCATGTAAGTATCGAGAACGATTTGTTTGAATGGCTTGTGTATTCCAACCAAAATGCTTTAAAACTTGTGTAAAATTAATAGAATCATTTTCACTGTGCAATACACAAGTTTTATATGTATCAATAGGGTTTTCTACCAATAAAAACTGATCGGCCATCCCTGAGGGGTACATATCCAGTTTTTCTTCATCCGACTTACACATCACCAAACTATTCAAAATACCCATACGAATTAATTGTTCTTCAAAGATGTCTTTTTGAATAGCACTTACATCATTCCCATACTCTAAAAACGCATACAATGGTTTAAAGCGCACATTCTTTTCCTTCAAGTAACTTCGGCTTTTTTTCGTTTGCTCATCTTCTGTGGGCGAAGGGTCTTTCATCGTCTGCCAATGTTCCAGTTCTTCCTCCAAATCAAAAATATTTTTAGAAAGTTGTTTTTGTTCATGCTGATTTTGAATTAAATCCTGTGATAATCTTTTGAATACTTCCTGATACCGATTCTGAAGAATATCTTCCATTCCCCTTGCACTTTTTACTTCTTCTTCAATTCCATTTAATATCGTAATAAGCTCATTCGAATTTAGAACCAGCAAATGATTGGATTCATTCCATTTCAATATTTGCTCTTTATAGGCTTCTATTTCTAAAATTAATTGTGATCTGAGTTTTTCAATCTGTCGTATCGTATCCTGGTAATCTTGTTGTTTGCGCTCATTCTCCTCATTCAATCTTGACAGCATTCTCTTTTCTTGATCAACTTGTGCAAAAAGCTCAATTCCCTGCGATAATTGTGTTATCTCTTCTTTTACTCGATTTAAAGTATACGTAAAATCATATTCTTGGCCCAAATGTGTGATGAATTCTTCTTTTAACGAAATTTGCTCTTCAAACTGCAAGTTTTCTTGTAACGATTCCATCTCTTGAAAAATAGAATGAATGTCTGAATCCAATTCTTCTTGTTTAGACTTCAGTTTTTTACACCGACTTTTTTCTTCAAAATATACATGTTCTTTAACATTGAGCTGTTTTTCCTTTTCCTGCAGATGCGACTGTTTCTCTTGATGATTCTTTCGATGCACTTCCAATTCATTAGTAAGTTGAATAATATCATCTTTCATTAAAGAGCTATATTCATTTTTCAAAGCCGTTTGTTCCTGCAACAACGCCTCTTTTTGTTTGAGTGCCTTTCCAAGATCCTGCTGATTTTCTTCTTGTCTATGCAAAAAATCTTTTTGTTGCTTCTGTACATTTTCAAAACGTTTTTGTTCTTCATCCGCAAGTACTGCCTTCTTGTGCAAAACAGAGCAATTATATTGATCATAGACTTTAAAGATCGTGTTGGCCGCTTGAAAGCCTTGTTTTAACATTTCCAATTGATCTTGTATATCATCCATATTCGATAAAGCCTCACTCATAGGACGTAGATCTTCTTCACTTAATGGTTGTAATGAACGACTTAGAATTTCATTGATCATCGTAGGTTTTAAAGAATTACTCAGTTTCGGCGAACGAAGCTGTACTAATAAATTAACGGTTTCTTTATATTCATCATGATTGGAAAAATGAAACAAAGCCTGATTGACACGAGCCATATATTCCTTCTGAGATTCAATCAACTGATCCCCTATCAAAGCCTTTAATGTAGATTTGGCAATGGCTAAATTGTTATTGATCAACATGATATCTTTATTGATCCTTCGATTATCCTCAATCACAAAATACCACGATTCTAAAGGTTTATTCTTTCTGGCACGTAAACCCATACCAATCGTTTTATATAAGTTTGAGTCCTCGCGCTTAAATTCCAGATACAGATAACCGATTCGATCATTACGATCGCTGTCTTCATCAATCAAATACGTTTCCATTTTTCTTGCACGAGTACCAAACGAATCTAAACGCTCGCTGCTCTTATTTCCATCCAACAATAAAGGAATAATACTTTGCAGCGTAACCGATTTACCACTTCCGTTGCTACCTCTTAACAACATGTGGCCGTCTTTAAAATAGAACTCTTCATTTGTATAAAACCAGAAATCAATTAACCCCATACGGTGCATATGCCATCTGCTTGTCAACATTCTTCTCTCCTTTAATAATTTCCGCCAATTTTTCCACAAATTGGGTATAGTAAAAATACATCTTCTTTCTCTTCAATAAAACCAAATTCTTTCATCTTCTCAATCACATCCAAACTAACTTGTGCACATCCCATTTCTCGATAGCGTTTGGGAAGCGTTAGTAATATTGCCTTGATCCTTTTTTGTAGGGCTCGATACAACCAATCTTTTTCAACGGATACTTGTTCCATATCATTTGATTTTAAAATCCCTCTTTTTACTAAAGAACGTATCTCATCGCAAATATATAAAACCAGATCCGATACCGTATTATGCGATGGAAAAAAGGAGCGAACAATGCTGTCATCTTCCAACTTTAAATAGGCACTTGATCGATATACCTGTAAAGAACAAGGAAAATAGGAAGAAAAATCATGCGATATTTGATTTCGATAATTACGAATATATTGAAAATCCTCATCCTGTGCATTGATTCGATAAATTCCCGGTGACAACAAAAGTCTTCGATATACACGCTGTCTTCGCACGATACCTCGATCTTGTGCCATATCCATCCACTCACTCTGCGAAAAATCTTCCGGCTTTTCGTAAGTAAAAATATCACGTGCAAAATTTCTCAAGACATATCGCGAATACCCTGTATTTTCATAGAGAACCTCACTTTGTGCATTACGAATAAACTGGTCTTCATCTCCGTCATTGAGCTCAAATAAATGAATAGACAAACAATACTTGATGACATGAACTAATTTTCTACGACTTGAAAACTGATTCCAATCAATTTCGCCCCATTCAAAATGCATTTGAATATATTCTGTCATTTCCGATAAAACAAATTGTTCTTCTTTTTCTTTATCTTCTAAATACATCAAGATTGTACAATATAGCTGATATTCTTCTATGCTTTTAAATTCCTGAATACCCATCCAAATTTCAGGCTTTCCGGGTATTTTTTCCAGCTTAATCAATTGAGGTGTCACAATTAAAGAATATCCTATTTTTTCTAAAAATTGCTTGCGAATCTCTTTTGCCGAATCTTTTATTGTATAATACAAATCTCGATCTTCTTTTTTTAAGATCCATTTTCGGTTCAGTAATAATTCAATCGCTTTCATGCGTTCAACCCCTCAAACTCTATACAAAACGAAGGCATTTGAATATCGCCGTCTTCACAATGAATCGTGCACATCGCATCATCCTTTAAAAAGACTCGATATGGTTCTCCTGACTCCAAACGTGTTTTTCGATCTTTATTCATAAGTGCTTTAGATAACCAACTTAATAATAATTTACGAGAATAACTGTCCAAATGATCAATCTGTGAAAAATCAATGACTTTTTGTCAATGTCATTAAGTTAAGCTACAAGAAAAGTATTAACTTAAAAACAAAGTAAAGTAAAGCCTGGATTTTGATGAAGTCCAGGCTTTATGATCACTGGTAT
>NZ_JAXKBY010000220.1:0-15402 GCF_036552745.1 Faecalicoccus sp. | reverse complement strand
TTTATGCCATATCACCAAATTGTCGGTATAGCGTTTTTATTTGAATTGATTATAAAAAAAGATACGGAAGTCGAATTTTCCGTATCCATGAACTTCATCGGATCTCTATATTAACGATGCAGAATAGGTGAGATCCTTTTATATAAAATGCCTACGACCAAACTCACAACTACACCTTTTAAAAGGTTGAACGGCAATGTCATTAACACTACAAAGGTGAAGGTATCTTTTACTAAAGGCAGAATAGAGCTTCCCAGGCTTACGATCACATCCATTGGCATACCATAGAAATAAGAATAAGCTGGTAGTGCGATAAAATAATTGGCAAAACATCCAATTATACCCATGGAAATGACACCGATGAGCATTGCTATAAATGCTCCTTTCATCGTCTTATGTTTTTTATAATAAATGGCACTTGGTAAAACCAAAGATAAACCAATTAAAAGATTGGAAATCTCCCCGACAAATGCTGTATCGGTTCCCTGAAACACAAGATTTAAAATAATTTTTAAGGTTTCTACCGTAGCTCCGGCAAGAGGCCCTAAAGCAAAGCCGCTGATCATTACGGCCACTTCATCAAAGCCTAACTTATAAAAAGGTGGAAAGAAAGGCAATGGAATTTCGAACAACATCAAGACGAAGGCAATGGCGGCCAAAATAGATACCTTGGCAATCCACTGTACACGAGATGTTTTCGAACTGACAAATGATTGTGCTGACATATATATTCCTCCTTATCATCAGCACCTCTTTCCTCAAAAGAAAAAGAGGTTTGTCACAAAAACCTCTCAGGATATACGATAAAAAAGGATTTCAAAAAATCTTCTTCCATCCAGACTTTAACTGTCGCTACCGGAATTGCACCGGTTCGTGCCCGAAGGCTCGCGGAGTGTACCGCCGATTGGGAATTTCACCCGACCCTGAAGTTTTTTGTACATCCCTATCGTATTCTTTCTCTGTTTCTTTGTCAACTGCTTTGTGAATTATTTACCAAATTAATGAATTTCAAGAAAAATAAAGAATCAGTGTGTTATCTTTTCTTTGGCATTGGGCATTCATCTACCATGACTTGAAACAAGCCGATCAAAAATTCTTTATTAGCGACTTCATCTACTAACAACATCTTTTTAGCGCCTTTGTATGGGGATTCGTATCGTGCATTTGGCATATATTTTATGGCAGATGGTACAGGCTTAACCAGTAAGCGATCATCATAAATACCACCAATGATTTTGCCTTGATAGTAAAGAATGTATTCGTTCATCATAGCTCGATAGGTAATTTCATCAAGTTTCGATAATTGTTGTAGGATATATTCCAAATAGTTTTTGGATGATGGCATATTATTCTCCTGTTCTTGTTTGTCAAACCTTTTATAATTGTAAACTAAAGGTGATCTATTCGCACTATAACATGGAAGGCGTTAGAATTATATGAAAATATGTGAAAATGCAAATTTTGAATGATTTTTTTGACAAAAATGTTAGAATAGCAGGGTATATATAGGATGGAGGATGTTTACCGAACTATGAGAGATCCTTATGAAGTATTAGGCGTATCCAGAAGTGCCTCTCCGGATGAGATCAAATCAGCGTATCGTAAATTGGCAAAAAAATACCATCCGGATCTGCATCCGGGCGATGAAGAATGTGCAAAGAAGATGCAGGAAGTCAATGCGGCTTATGATCAGATCACCAATCCGGAAAAATATAGAAATACGGCCTATCAACAACAATCCAATCCGTATGGAAACATGTATCAGGATCCTTTTTCCTATTTCTATAACCAGCAGTCGCAGCAGAATTCGGACTTTAATTCGAATTTCTTCTTTTATGGGCCATTTGGCTTTGGGGGTACACAGTTTCAGAGAACACAAAGAAGCAATGGCTCCTTCCTTAGAAATTTTATTTTATTGATACTGATCATGAATCTTTTGACGTATTGTTCCCGAATGTATTTTGCATCGAACTACTATGGTTCGCGTTATGACAATAGCGAAAGAATTCAGGAGGAACAAAGAGGATGGAATACAGATGAAGGCGTGAGAGCTTAATTTCCCACGCCTTTTTTAATTTGTTGATGAAGATAATCCTTGTTGCAATCTTTCTTTTTCGGAATGAAATTTTGAAGGAAGGTAAAGCGCTCTTTATTTCGTGCATAAAAATAACTGAATAAAGAGAAGGTTGTTGCACCGACAAAATTCACAAATAAATCTTCCATCGTATCAATCAGACCGATATCAATATAGCCCTGATCGGAAATAACTTCGCCGTTCACGGTGACTTCATGAATATCATTTTCCTCAAACGGAGGAAGAATTTCATCTACACCGGCTGAATGAATAGAAGTGATCAAAGTATCTTTTTGGGTATCCATCGCAAAAAGCTGATCCATTGAAAATTCAAAGAACTCCCACAGCACCCCGATCGTCATGGAGAAGGTAAAAGAGACGATCGCAAGAAAGAGAGGAGAAACAAAAAATTGAATTTTTTCACTTTTGTTTAATAAGCTGACCATAGAGAAACCGACGGCAGCACAAACAAAGCCGTTAATGGTATGAAGTATGGTATCCCAATAAGGAATCGAGAAATAATAATTATCGATCTCACCCAATATCTCTGCAGCATAGATAAAGACAAGGATCAAAATTTCCAGAAATATAGGAAGCTCTACTTTAAAGGTAAGCTGTACAAAGCTGGGCACCAGAAGTAATAAAAGAGTTAAAAGGCATACAAAGATATTTTCGTAATTCTGCATCATGATCTGGCGAACTAAGACCAGAATGACTAAGGTACGCAAAATCAAATAAACCACAAGGGAAGAGCGATGTTCTCTAACTTCCAGTTCCAGAGCCTTTTTTAGACTGATCATATAATGTTTCAAACGATTCATTTTCTTATCCTTCGTTTCTGTCAAACTCGTACATCAAGATGCCACCGGCAATCGCAACATTCAAGCTTTCAAAGGCATGCATCTCGATTTTCACAATCACGTCACAGGCATCAATCAATTCACGATGTACTCCATTGCCTTCGTTTCCTAAAACGATCCCATACGAAGTCTTCTTTTCCACTTTCGATAAGGGTAGCGATCTTTCGTGCAGGCTGGTTCCATAGATCGTAAGTCCCTCTGCCTGTTTTTTATGGATCAAAGACTTTAGATCGGTATAGCACACCGGAATGTGAAAAATTGCGCCCTGCGATGCCTGAATCGTTTTGGGGTTATAAATATCGGCACACATCATAGAACAATAAACCTGATCGATACCAAACGCACAGGCTGTGCGCAATAATGTCCCTATATTTCCCGGGTCCTGAACAGAATCTAAAAGAAGAATCTGCTTTTCTTCTTTTTCATCCCATTCTTTTTTACGACACAAACCAATGATCTTTGCCTGTGAGTTTTGAACGGAAAGCTTGTTTAATACGGCATCGGAACAAAGCGTACTGGGAATCGAGTCCTTCCATGAAGTATCTTTATTGATGAAAACTTCCTGCAGGCATCCGGCACTAAAGGCTTCCTTGACTAAGTGTTCTCCTTCAACCAAAAAACAGCCGGTTTTATCGCGTTCTTTTTTTGTATGCAGGCGCGTTAATTCTTTGATTCGTTTGTTTTGAACAGATTCTATAAAATTCATGCACTTATTTTATCATGATTACCAGAAAATACCAGCTGATATAAAGTGATGTTGACAAGTAGAGAAAACGAGGTTTGTGCAGCTGATGTGATATGACCGGGCACAAACAGTAAAAAGGTGCAGAATACAAAGACCAGCACAAGAATCTTTTCATAAGAAATTAGAAGCATTTGTTTATAAAAATAATAGAGCCATTCTACGATGAATCCACCGACACAGCCAATCGCAAGCCAGATATGCAGATCATTTAACCATCCTGCATTTTGTAACTGATAAGGAATCAGACAGGATACAGGCATACCGATACAAAGAAACCGATGAAGGATGGATATATAGGAAAATTTTCTTTTTTGCCAATACAAGATGGACAGTTTATAAAATCCCCAGGCACTGCTGATCGCCCATAAAAAAAGATAGAGTGGATGATGCATCGCATTTCCAATATGACTTTGATTGTCATAAAAGACATCGATCCAAAACCAGGGAAGGATGCTCAAAATAGGATTTAGAACCCAAATATGGATAAAAAACAGGTATTTTTTAAATTTCATAAAAAAATTTTAACTTTTTTTAATAGTTTTATCAAAATTTATCGTATCTAATAGTGAGGTTTTCAAAAAAGGAGGTTTTATGAACCAATGGATTCAAGTTTTATCTCAGGACTCTTCCATTTTAAAGGTTGCCTTAAAAGACCCTTCTAAAATGGATTTGACAGTCTTTGAAAAAATGGCTGGTGATGATTATTGTCTTCGCTGTGTTTTGGATGATCGACAAAAAGGTGTGATTGCGTATTCGGTAGAAAATTTGATCAACTTAAAAGATTTTCTGGAACAAGTGACTTTTGAGAAAAAAGAGGGATATTTCTTTTTAAAGAAGTTATTCGAATGTGCGATCAGTGTCAATCGCAACAAACCTGTCTTATTCGATCCTTCTTTTGTGTTTGTTTCCCCTTATGGAGATACCTTCTATTTTCTTGTCGTTCCTTTAGTTCTGGATGAATGGATGTTTCAAAAAACGCAGGTCGTATCATGGGTCCAGTATTTGATAGAGCACTTTAAAACAACAACGGCTTATGAAATCTTAGGATTTATGATTCGATTTTGTCAAAGTGAAGAATTTTCCTTACCAAATTTGATTTCCGGTCTGGAGAATGTGAAACGAAATTATTATCCGTTAAAGCGTTGGACATTCTTCAAAGAAAGAGAAAGCTTTCGCTTAAAGGAGCCGGTCTCTACTTTGTATTATGCAAAGATGCGCTTTGTACCAGATACACAGACTTTACCTCTTGAAAACAAGACACAGTTGATTGGTCAAGTCAATACGACAAAAGCGTATTTGGAAGAAAAAGAGACGGGAAGAAAATACGATCTTCAAACAGAAAGTGTACTGATTGGACGTTTAGTATCCTGCGACATACGATTACCCGACGAATCAATTTCCTTAAAACATGCCCTGATACTTTGCGAAAATGAACGTTACTACATCAAAGATCTAAAAAGCTTAAACAAGACCTTTCTCAATGATAAACAAGTGGTTCGCAAGATGCGTCTGCATGACGGAATGAAGCTTACATTGGGAAGCGTAGATTTTATTTTTAGACAAGATGAAGATGGAAAGATATAAGATCGTAAGGACTTTATCCTCCTCTTTCTGTATGACCTGTGCTTTGGTAGAAGACCAATGGACAGGCAAACGCTATTTCACCAAAACGTTGTTTCTTTCAAACGCAACGAAAATTCATATTCATCAGTTTCGAACGGAAATCCATGTTTTATCTTTGATGGATGATCCCTATATACCGCATCTGATCGATGTGATAGAAGAGGCAGATCAAATCATGATCATTGAAACGTGGATACCGGGAAAAACATGGATGAAGATGACGGAAGAGAAAAGACAGTTTCGATTGAAAAAACGATGGATCTTAGAACTCATGCACCTTTTAGAAAACCTCCATGCTCATGGGTTTCTTTATGTGGATCTCAAGCTCGAAAACGTGATGGTGTATCAAGATCATGTATTTCTCATTGATTTTAATGCCTGCTTACCAATCGGTTCTGTGCAAGTGTATATGTCTTCGCCATCGAATCAGACACCCGAGTCGCTTACACAAAAAAGAAAGGAGGTTTCTACGGATATTTATGCACTTGGAGTCATGCTCAAACCTTTTTACAAGCTTCCCTTGTATCGGTTGTGGTGTCTTAAATGCACTAGAAAGGATGCGAAAAAGCGATTTCGGACGATGCGATCGGCAAGATTTTACTTCTTACTGGTGGGTCATATTCGAAAAGGTGTGTGTTTATTACTTTTTATTCTGTCTGTTTTCTTTTATAACATACTCTTTTTTCAAAGTGTTCCACCAGATTTGATCCATGATTATCAGCTTCAACAACATCAAATACAAGGAGGAATTCAGGAAAAGACACAGAAGCTTTTATCCGAATGGATCGTGCAGAATCGATTGCGTAAAGAGGTATTATCGAACGAAGAGAACGCTAGCTTTTTTCTGGAACAATCGATCTTTTCCAGAAGTCAGTCGATCGTATCGTATTTGTTAGAGAGCATACCAAAGTCCATACAAAAGAAAATGCCATTACAAATACAACTGGCGCATTGGATCACGCAACAAGAGCCTGGTTATGATGCTTCTTTATTGATTAGAAGTTTACAGGCGATCCAGGAAGAAAAGGATATCTTCAACAAGGGATTACACATTTTGGTCGTGGAACAGCTTTTATTGGAAAAGGAAATCATTTTAGACAAAGAAGGACGTGTGCTTTTAGAAAATATTCATGAAAGTTGGACAATCAACGAAATACAGGAAAATAAAGAACTGTTTAAAGAAGTCGCATGTATTCATGCCGAGTATTTGTTGTTTTTGCGATCCAGAGAAATTCAGACGAGTAGTCTTCCTCAGACTTTTATAGAAAGCTTTCAGGAGGAAGAAACATTTATGAAGCTATTTGAACTTTTCAATTAGAAGGGATGTGAGTATGAAGCGATGGTTTTTATGGATTAATATCGTATGGTTGTTTTTGCCGATGACGGTATATGCGTGGGAGCATCCATCGGATGCGATACAAGTTTATTATCAGAAGAAACCAGTTTTAGAACATGTAGAGTATGATGAAGCTGATTCATTTGAAATCATAAGCGATGATTCTAAAATACAAGTTCTTATAGATGAGCATGATGTGCCGATCGTGTGGGAAGAACATAAGGGAAGTGTTCCTTTCTCGAAACAAGCGCATCATGTGCAGATTGTAAGGGAGAAAACGATCGTAAAGGAGTTTTGGATTCAGGAACCAAAGTCTATTTATGCCCATGCACAATTTGTTTCGACAACAAAAGGGCAATGGTGCTTGCAGGTTACTTTTGATGCACCAATTGTCGATGAAATTTATATGCTGGTACAAAAAGAGGAGCAGGTAATTGATGAAATCACCTGTCAGCATCAAAAGGAGATCTCGTATAAGCTGCAGAATGGAGCGTTCAAGGTGTACTTATATGATCGTCAAAATCCAAATCGTGTTTTAAAGATCAATGATCAGGATGCGTTTACTTTTCATTTCTCAGAGACAGAACCGGAAATTCAAGCAGAAGTCAAAGAGATTCCCGATTCAAGAGATAAGGAGCTTTTGATCCACTGGCCGGAGTTTGTCAAAGAAAAAAGTGTGATCGTAGATCACATGGTTGTAGAAGCAGATGATCGATTGATTTTAAAGGCAACAGAAGGACAACAAAAGACAGTATCGGTTGTGTTAAAGGCGACAGATCTCTTTGGTCGAACAGCGCTTAAACCAGTCGATGTATTACTGGATGCCAAGCCGCCTGTTTTGACATTATTTCATGGCCAGCAGCCTATGATGGCCAATCAGTTGTATATCCTTCATGAGAAAAAAGAATTTACCTTTTTTTGGGATGAGCCGATTGAACAACAATTAGATATTTATGTGAATGATCAAAAAATCCAATTGGGGCAATTGAATACGATCTGGCAGTCTTTAAAAAACCAGGATCGTTTAAAGTTGGTTTGTCAGGGAAAAGATCTGCAGGGAAATATTTCTTCGTATTTGTATGAATTTCAATATCAAACCCAAATCGAAAGCTTGCTTTTACAAGCTTCTACTGTGCCAAAAAAGCCGGAAAAAGTTGTCCAGGTACAGACAAAGGATCCTTATTTTGGATCGTATCTGGATTCACGAAGTATTTGGAGAACTTGGAAAAAGAACGAGGATCAAAAAATTATTCTGGAGAAAAAAGAAATTTGTTTGCAGGATCAAACAAAACCTATGATGCGCTTTATGGCAGAAAATGGAGGATCACTGTCTCATTTACAAAAAGGAGATGTTCTTCGTTTAACATTATTGAATACAGAATCGTATTCAGACGATCATTTTACCGATATACAGATCAATGGCAAAAAAATGGATGCGGATCAGATACACAAAGATGCCTTGCACAATGAATACGTTTTGATCACTTTAAAGGACAAAGAAACAAAAATTGTAGCCAGTGCAGAAGATAAAAGTGGCAATACCGCAGAGATCCAACAAACTTTTACGCTTGAAAAGACAAAGTTTTATGGGTATTGGCTGTTTGTGATTCCTGGACTTTTAGGCATCTTTGGCTTGTTTTGGAAAGTGAAGCATGGAAAAACTAAAGGTTCTTAAGGAAGAACAGCTTTTCATTTATACATTGCAGGAGGGCTTAAAAGTTGAAGGAGTTGTTTTTCAAAAGCGAAAAGGACAATGGTATTTGGTTGCGAATCAACAACGAATGTTGTTGAAAGAAGAAGGTATCGTATGGAACCAGATTACCTTTGCCCTATATCGTTTACCAAGTTGCTGGTCAGTAAAAAAGTTACAGAAGCACAATGTCATAGGACGAGATCCAACTTGTTCGATCGTTATAGAAGATGAGACAATTTCATCCTCTCATTTTCAAATAACCAACGATTACCTGGAAGATTTACAGAGTACAAACGGCACGTATTGTAACGGTAAAAGAATCCGGAAACAAAAATTAAACGCTTTAGATCATATATGGTTTGGAACCAAAGAAGCCTATTACTTACCGGGTTATTTGGTTTTAGGGGTTTTACAGGAACAGAAAATTGTCGTGTTTGACAAGATTCCTGAACTTCCCAAGGTTCAAGCCATTTCACAAACGGTCAAAACAGTACAACAAGTATCTTTTTTGTTACAGTCACCGCAGCCGTTAATGCCCATTCCCAAAGGGAACTGGTTTCAATCGATGGGCTCCTCTTTGTTGATATTGATTTCCGGTTTGGTCAGTGCCGGCGTTGTATGGATCAGTTCACCGCAACAAAGCTTTTCGGTGGTATCGCTAATGATCAATGCGGTATCTATGGGATTGGCCTTTGGTGCCTTTGGCTTGTGGAATCGAAAGATGACAGTTCGAGAAAAGAAAAGAGAAAACCAAGCTTTGATTGATCAATATTCGCTGTATTGTAAACGCAGTCAAAACGAGATGGAAAGGATGCAAAAGGAATATCAGAACGCTGTTTTACAATGGGTCGAGCAGTATCAGTTGCAGCTTTTAAACTTTCAAAGAGAGGCAAAAAGGGATTATCGCTTGTGGATTGGTTATCAGAAATGTGAATGGATCCAACTTCAGTTTAGAAAACCAAATTATCTGCAGGAGCAGGACCGTTTGTTTCAACAACAAGAAACCTTAATACAGTCTATCGAAACCTATGAAGATACGCCGGTGTTTTTAGAACAGGGACAACAGATTCATCTTCCCAAAGTAGCTTTTTCATGGATCGAGTCTTTATTTCTGGAATGGTTGCTGGTTGCTTATCAAGCGCATCGAAAATGGGTGTGGGTCGATGTATCTATGTCTAAAGAGCATCCTTTTTTCAATCATGAAGCTTGTATTAAGGATACAAAAAAACTTTTGATTCAAACGAAGGAAGAATGGCTTAGCTTCATACAGGATTTAGATCATAGCTATGAATATACGTTTATGATCAATGAAGCGTTTGCTTTGGAATCTCTTCCCGAAAAAGAAACCTGCATTTGTTTTGATGCGGCAGGCCCTATGCTGCAAATGGCTGATTTTTGCCAGCCTGGTGATCTGTTTAGAAAGCTCATGTTTCTTCATCAGGAAAAACGATGGGATCAAGATCAGGAATGTAAAGCTCTTTTTGGTCAGGATATCTGGCATTTCTCTTTAGATTCGTGTCGTCAAAATCGTGTGAACTTAAAAGTATGTCTGGGTTTTGAAGAAAAAGGAACATTCCTGTACTTAGATTTGCAGGAATCTAAACAAGGACCACATGGATTTCTGGCTGGTAAAACCGGCAGTGGAAAAAGTGAAATGTTACGAAATATTCTTTTACAGTTGGTCATACAGAATTCCCCTAAATTATTTCAATATATTCTGATTGATTTTAAAGGTGGAGCCTTTGGGCAATACTTTATGCACTTTCCTCATTGTCAGGGTATGCTGACTAATCTTGAAAAGGATCAAATGGAACGCTTTGATCAAAGCCTTCAGGCTTTTTTGGAAAAAAGACAAAAGATTCTTCAGCAATTTAGCCAGGAACATCCAGATCAAACAGCACATATCGATTCCTATAACGCTTATGACATCAAAGATCCTTTGGCGCATGTATTTTTGATTGTCGATGAATTGGCACAGCTCAAACAAAGCTTTCCGGATTTCTTGATGAAAATCAAAGAAATCGCCCGTATCGGAAGATCTTTGGGTGTGCATTGTATTCTTTCTACACAAAAGCCATTAGGTGTAATGGATGATCAAATTTGGGCCAATATGGACTTTAAGATCTGTATGAGTGTCGCAACAACTGCCGATTCTTATGAAGTTTTGCACTCCGATCATGCCTATGCCTTAAAACGACCGGGAGACTTTATTCTTCAAGATCAACAGGCTTATCAACGTATGGGTAGAGCATGGTATCTGCAAAAAGAAATCTATTTACATCCCAATGGATATTGTGAAGTTGATGAGAATGGAAAGATCGTGCAAAGCTATCACCAGGAAAAGACAACTTTGTTTCATTTTTTATCGCAACAAATAAACAAAGATGAAAGTGCAAAGGAATGGATCATACATCCGTTTGATCAAAGTGTTTTCAAATCGCAACAATTGGCATTGATCGATGAGCCGTCTATACAACAAGTCAGGGATTGGACGCCTCAACGGGGACAATGTTCGTGTATCTATTGTACTTCCTATCAAAAAAGAAAAGAACTGATTGAAAGTATTGTCGGTTGGACGACCTTGCCGGTCTATGGCCTGGAAATCGAAGAAGATGGCTTAGATGCCTGCTTATCTGAAAAAGAATTCGTAAGAATAAAATCGATACGAAAACCATGTGTGTGGTTGGTAGATTACACAAACCTGAAACAGAAAGATTTGGATGTGCTTAAAAATGATAACGTTATTTTATTTCTATTTCTAAGAACATGGGATAGACGATTCAAAGAATGGTTTTTGATTCAGTCGAACCGCATTTGTTACGACTTTAGTGATATCGAAGACTTGCGAGAATTCTTTGGATGTTTTATTCGAGCAGATCTGAGCATGCGCTCACATAAAGGATATATCTTTAGAAAGCAGAGCTTATATCCAATCTTATTTCAAAAAAGGGAAGGAGTACTAAAACCGAAACGAAAGGAAAAGGCTTATATACTTCATCATCAAAATCATGTCTTGCGTTTGGGGTGGAATTCAAAATCTCATCAGGAAGTTTTCTGGAAGCAAAAGCATCCTTTATTGATTTGTTATGTACAACGATCAATGGCCCAAACGATTGCCGATATGCTGGAAAGATGGCAAACACAAAAAGCTTTGCATGTCAGAGAAGACTTTTTAGAGGAAGCAGATATTTATGTTTTACATGCCATTTACAATGCGGATCAGTTTCAAACACCGGAATATCTTTCGAAGATCTATGATCTAGATGTGTGCTGGATCGGGCAGGGAATACAAGATTATTTGTATGTTCTAAAACGTTCGTTGCCACAAGATCATTCATCCTATGGCGTGTATTGGACAGAACAGGAGGTGTATTCATTTAATCGATAACAGTATGCAGGATATATTCATTCATATCAAGATTTTTACACAATCAAAATTTCATCATGTCTGGATTCGTGATACGTATGTCATTGAGGACTTTATTCAAGATATAGAAAAGTCGTGGCCTTTGGAAAAAGCGACATTTGCTCATTTTTTCTATCATACCGAATCAGGACGTATTTTAAATTCCGGAAAAACATTTAGAGAAAATGCCGTGATCTCCGGCGATCATTTTATCTTATTTTAAACAGGAGGAGTATTTATGCAAATAACAGTTAATTATCAGGAACTGGCACAGGGTGCCCATTATCTGGAACAAAAATCAAATGATTATCAACAAGTAATCAATCAGATCTATGCTCGTATGCAACAGATGCAAAGTGTATGGCAGGGGCAGGATCATCAGGCGTTTATTGCGCAGCTGGAACAGTTTCGACCACAGCTGCAGAAGATTGTCGCCATCATTGAAACTTATGCGCATTTTTTGTTGTATTGCGCCAATGAATATCAAAAGCTTCAACAGGAGCGTATCGCAAGAGCCAGAAATTTAGTGTAAAAGGAGGAAACTATGGCAAATATTCAAATATCTTCACAGGAGGTTTTTCAATATTCCGCACAATTAAAAGGAATGAACACGCAGGTGCAACAAATCTTTGAGGAAATCAAAAACAAAGTTCAACAATTAGAGTCTATATGGCAGTCACCCACCTCTAACAAGCTGATGGAGCAGTTTCATTCCTTAGATCCGGTATTTCGCTCCTATGTGCAATCCCTGGATCAGTATGCCCAATATCTGCAACAGACAGCACAGGCGTATCAGGAAAATGAACAAATGCTGTCGCAAGGCGTACAAGTATGATGGAGATGGTAGCCTATTATCAGGAATTATCATCCTATATCACTACGATCTGCAGTGAGGTCGCAAGCTGCTGCCAGGCAGAGGAAGCTATTCATCTTCAAAACGGACTGCAGGCATTGCAGGCACAGATTCAAAGACAGCTGATGGAAGTGAAGCTGCATGCCCATTGATACAGCTGTTTATCGAAGAATCGCAAATGGTTTGGCATCCAGAAGAAAATATGCATCCTTTCCGGGAAACCTTCCTTTAAAAAAGGAGCACGATCGTATTCAAAATACACTGGATAGCTATATTGATTATTTTCGAAAAAGTGCAAACGCCTATGAGAATACCGAGAATCATTTAATGTATAAAAGTGGACAGAGCTTTTCTTACTTAAAGGATGGAACATTTCGCTTCTATCACCAGGAGGATTGGAATGCGTTAGCACAGCTGACCAAGAAAGAAAAAAATACGCATCTATCGATAGGAGCCGAATACAGCTTTAAAGAGGCCGGAGCTGTTTATCGCGATGAGCTTTTAGATGCCGGTATTCAGGCACATTTAGGAAATATTCAGGCTAAAGGATCGTGTGAGCTGGGATTGTGGAAGGAGGAAGAATTTGATCCCAGACTGGAACTGAGTCTGCAGGCACAGGCTTCTCTTTTATCCTTGCAGGGACAGGCTAAAATCGGTACGAATAATATGTACTTGCAGGCAAGAGGCAATGTGGATGTTGGAAGTGTCTATGCACAGGCTACCTGCATATTTAATAAAGAAGAACAAAATTTGGAAGCTTCCATCGGAGCAGCTGCCGTACAAGGAGAGGGAAGTATCGCTTTTCATCTTTTTGGTGCGAAAGTAACCGTAAGTGCGCAGGGATCCTTAGGCAGTGCCGAAGCCAACCTAACCTATCGTCACGTAAATAAAGAATGGGAGTTTGGAAGCAAGTTGGGCTTTATTGCAGGGTTAGGCTTTAAAATCAAGGTGAGCTACTAGAAAGGAGGAAAGGTTTGAAAGAGTTATTACCTATCGGAACGGTTGTTACGTTACATCAGGGAACAAAAAAGCTCATGATCATAGGACGAATCCAAAGAGAAAAAACAACCGGAAAAATCTATGATTATGCGGCTTGTCTCTGGCCGGAAGGCAGTATTGATACTCAGCATTTTTATTTATTCAATACGGAAGATGTACATATTTTATATCATATTGGTTTACAAAGCGTTGAAGAATTTCGCTTTCGAAGCATATTGGATGAACAAATAAAAAAATTAGAGGAAGATCATTGATCTTCCTCTGCCAGTTCTGGGTGATTGATCAGATATTCCGGATTGCTGGTGCGCAAGGCATCAAAAATATCTTGATCATGGATTTCTAAATTGTGCTTTTTCATATAGTAAACATTACATTCCTTGGCAATATCACTGCTGGCTTTTGATACAAGAGCTTCCTGTATTTTTGCCCGGTTTTCATCGTAATCATTGCTTGTAAGGATCGCAACATAATAGGCACCGCTGGAATCGTTATCATCGCTCATAACTTCATCGATGACACCGGTTTCCTTGGCGGAATATAAAGTATTGATGACATAAGTTGGAATGGAATCTTTTAAAAGGGTAGAAACTACGATCTCTTCATTTCCGTAAGTGGCACTTTCACTGGCGTATTGATCAAATACTGTTTGTGCATCTGTTCCATCCTTGAGTGCCTGTAAAGCGTTATTGGCATCATCCTTATTGTCACACATCAAAATCTTGGCGATGCTTGGCTTGTATTCTTTTTTAATGGCTTTGGCATTGTCTTCAAAATACTTATCCAATAGTTTTTCCTGCTGGATCGTTGGGATGATGACTTTTTCAATATAGTCATCTTTATCCTTATAGCCGGCATCGATCAAGCTTTGTTCAAATTCTTTGCTTCCGGATGTATTTGTTTCATACTGCTCTTCTGCCTGTTTTTTAATATCATCTCCACGGCCGATTTCTTCATCCATGATTGCCTGTTCAATCAAAGTGACCGCCATGGTGGAACCATTTGATTTTTTGATCAGTTCATATTCTGTCCCACGTGTAACCGATACATCACCGACCTGGAATAGTACATCACCGGCATTGCTGATCTGAGCCGTTGCACCGGAGCAGGCTGTCAACATCAACAAAGAACAGCCGGCAAATACAGCCGCTTTTTTTAAATTACTCTTCATTGCTGCTTCCTCCTGTCTGATCGTTGATATAGTCTTCAATGCTTTTTTGTACATCTTCATCTTTGAATTCGATATCCAGATCTTTTGCGTTTTCCTCTACGATCTTAACACTTAATCCCTGGTTGGCTGTTAAGAAAGCCGATAAGATGTTATTGGAAACAGTCTCGTTTTTAGAATCCCAGATGTTTTGAATATCCGTTTCATCTACATGTACCTTATATAAATATTTCAGCCCAGAGCTTGAATCTGTGACTTCGATCCAGTCACTTGTCTGATCTTTTTCCAGATTTAAAGCAGCCTGAATGACTTGTGCATTCAATGTGCTGTATTGGCTGTTGACAGAATTTGCATCGACATAGCCATAAAAGCCATCATCCGAAGCCGTAGCTGTGTCTTCTGAATAAGCGGTTGCCGCATCCGCAAAAGAACCGCTGGATAAAGCTGAGTCGATATTGTCTTTTTTCTTTTGTTCATCTTCAGTTAAGGCTGTCAGATCCTGTACCTGCATCGAGATGATCGAAATCGTTCGTGGCTTTTTCTCCTGCAGGGCCGGTGTCACTTCATCGAAATGATCTTCAATGTAATCGCGCTGCATCTTGGCTTCCTTTACGGTCATCAAACAATAATCATATAGCTGATCTATAC
>NZ_JAXKBY010000219.1:0-6214 GCF_036552745.1 Faecalicoccus sp. | reverse complement strand
TCGTATCCATTGGGCTTTCATCGGTTCCATACAACAAACGCAAGGTCACTTCGGATTTACCTAATTCTTGTAATGCTTGATTCAAAGCTTCCTGTGCCGCATTGGCATCATAAGTTGTAAAATCTTTGGCATCTTCTCGGAAATCTTCCCCATTTGGACCTTTTGACAAATCTTCCGGCACAAAGCCATTGGCTTCAATCGAACCATCCTTTAAAACATTCTGGGCAAAATCCTCACGATCGATAGCCAGTGATAACGCTTTTCGCAAATTCTGATTCTGTAAATCGGCATTTTGTAGATTTGGCATTACATAAAATAAGAATCCGCTTTTTACATTCCAGAACGCATCGTTATCTTTGTATTTATCCACTAAATCCGAATCGATAGGTGCATAATCATTGTTACCACTATCAAAGTTTTGTGCAGCTACCGTTGGCTCCTGTACCAAATTCATGACCAGCTTATCCAGTTTTACAGAATCGGCATCCCAATAATCCTCATTCTTTGTAAAGACGGCTTTAGAACCCGGCTCCCAGGATTCCATGACAAAGGCACCGTTTGAAAGAATCGCATCGGCACTCTTTCCATAGTTTTGTCCCTGTTCTTCCGTAAATTTTTCATTTTGTGGGAAATAACACGGGAATGTCATCAACTCCTCAAAATAAGATACCGGACTGGTTAGTGTCACCACCAAAGTTTGATCATCTATTGCTTTAGCACCTAATGTATCCAGATCTTCCTGTGTCAGCTCGCTGCCAGCTTCATTTTTTGCCATCAGCTCATCCGCACCAACTAAATGAGCTCCATCCGATCCCATCATATACGCATAGTTCCCTGATTTTTTCAGGATACGCTGCCAGGCATACACAAAATCTTGTGCTTTTACCGGATCACCGTTTGACCACTTGGCATCCCGCAAAACAAAGGTATGAGTTAAACCATCATCACTTACCGTATGTTCTTTGGCAATGCCATAAGTCACCTTGCCATCCTTATCAACATCCATCAAGCCATCAATGACCGCATGCATCGCATTAAAAGACATACCATCATCGGCATCACTGGAATCTAAATTTTTAATATCCAGTTCATTCGCAAATGTAAATGTGTTGGCATTATCCCCGCCAGAACCACAAGCCGCTAAAGATAAAGCCATGGTTCCTGCCATCAATACCGATACCAGCTTTTTCATAGAAATCCACCCTTTCCTTGGCACCTTTTTACCTGTGCTTTTTCATCTTATGACCATTTTGTAACCTTGATCATAAAGATTTCAAAAATTGATTGTTCGCATACAACGAACAATTGTCTATATATTAAGACAAATTTTCATTTTTTGCAAGAAATTTACATATATTTTTTCATAATTTATATTTGTTTCATATGTTTTTTTTCATAAAAAAAGCTGCACCGAAGTGCAGCCTGCGTTAATTCGCAACAATATTTACAACTTTTCCTTTAACCACAATAACCTTACGAACAGTTTTCCCTTCCAGCTGGTGTTGTACATTTTCCAGCTGTAATGCTTGTTCCTGGATCTTGGCTTCTTCGGCATCGGCAGCCGCTTCAAACTTACCGCGCACCTTACCATTGACCTGTACCACAATTGTTACGGTCTTATCCACTAACATAGCTTCGTCATATGTCGGCCATGGCTTATAAGTGATGGAATCTTTCTGGTCAAAGATCGTTGCCCACAGCTCTTCTCCCAAATGTGGGGCAAAGCAGGCAAACATCTTTAAGAAACCAATCGCATAAGGGCGATAGATCGTTTTTGTCTTGTAACATTCATTGATGAAGATCATCATTTGAGAAATCGCTGTATTAAAGTTTAACGTATCGATATCATTTGTCACTTTCTTGACAGTCGCATGGTAAACACGATCTAAACGATGATCGTTTTCTTCGGTGAATTCTGCCACCTCTGTATAGAAACGATTGACACGCTCCAACCATTTACGCGTTCCATCCAGCCCGGTCGTTGACCAAGGTAAAGCCGCTTCCAATGGTCCCATAAACATCTCATATACACGCAAAGCATCCGCTCCATGACTGGCCACGATTTCATCCGGATTGATGACATTGCCACGTGATTTTGACATCTTTTCACCGTTAGAGCCTAAGATCATACCTTGATGGAACAATTTCTGGAACGGTTCTTTTGACTTCACAACACCACAATCATAAAGTACCTTATGCCAGAAGCGCGCATATAATAGGTGCAATACCGCATGTTCTGCACCACCGACATACAAATCAACCGGTAACCAGTGCTCCAGCAGCTTTGGATCCCCAATGGCTTTATCGTTTTTTGGATCAATATAGCGAATATAATACCAGCAGCTTCCAGCCCACTGTGGCATCGTATTGGTTTCTCTGGTTCCCTTAACACCATCAATCTCAACCGATAACCAGTCGGTACAATGTGCCAACGGACTTTCACCGGTATCGCTTGGTTTAAAGTTTGTCGTTGCCGGCAGTTCTAACGGCAGCTCATCCACATCTACAGTACGCATGGTTCCATCTTCCATATGAACGATCGGAATCGGTTCGCCCCAGTAACGCTGACGAGAGAACAACCAGTCTCTTAACTTGTAAGTAACCTTGGCTTCCCCAGCCTTGTTTTCTTCCAGCCACTGAATCATTTTCGCAATGGCCTCTTCCTTGTTTAGACCATTCAGCCATTGGGAATTGATATGTACGCCATCTCCGGTAAAGGCTTCTTCTTCGATGTTTCCACCTTCCAGTACCGGAATGATCTCTATACCAAATTTCTTGGCAAATTCATAGTCGCGTGTATCATGTGCCGGAACCGCCATGATCGCACCGGTTCCATAACTGGCTAATACATAATCACTGATCCAGACCGGCACTTTTTTTCCATTGACCGGATTGATCGCATACGCTCCGGTAAATACACCGGTCTTATCTTTGTTCAAATCTGTTCTTTCCAGATCGGATTTTGTCTGACATAGCTTTTGGTAGGCTTCAACGGCTTCCTTTTGTTCCGGAGTCGTAATATCGGATACAAACGGATGCTCCGGTGCCATAACACAATACGTAGCCCCAAACAAAGTATCACAACGCGTTGTAAAGACCGTAAATTCTTTATCATGGCCATCAATCTTAAAGATGACATTGGCCCCCTGCGATTTACCGATCCAGTTTCTCTGCATCTCTTTAGTGGAAGTCGGCCAATCCACTTCATCCAGATCTTTCAACAATCTTTCTGCATAGGCTGTAATCTTTAATACCCATTGACGCATCGGTTTACGGATGACCGGATAGCCACCTCTTTCACTTTTGCCGTCAATAACTTCTTCGTTGGCCAAAACCGTTTTTAACTCCGGACACCAGTTGACCGGAATTTCATCGACATATGCCAACCCTTTTTTATACAGCTGTGTAAAGATCCACTGTGTCCATTTGTAGTACGATGGATCAGCTGTACTGATTTCGCGATCCCAATCGTAGCTGAATCCCAAAGACTGAATCTGCTCTCTAAAATGATTGATGTTTTTCTTGGTAAATTCAGCCGGATGATGCCCTGTCTGTAAGGCAAACTGCTCTGCCGGAAGACCAAAGGCATCCCATCCCATCGGGTGCAGAACATTATACCCCTCCATACGTTTTTTACGGGCAATGATATCGGTTGCGGTATATCCCTCCGGATGTCCTACATGAAGACCATTTCCACTCGGATACGGAAACATATCCAGTACATAATATTTAGGCTTGGAAAAATCGGAAGTATCACAACGGAATGTCTTTTCTTCCAGCCATCGCTTTTGCCATTTCTTTTCAATGGACTGATGATCGTACATCTCTTTTCTCCTCCTTCAATAAAAAAACGCCCTCTTCTAAGGACGTTAAATGACGCGGTACCACCTTAGTTCACAGAAACGATCTGTGCCCTCTTTTTTTCTTTATCGCAGAAACTACGGATAACATTACTTATCAGCTCCTTAGCGAGTTCAAAGATACGATCCACTGCTTTTCACCAGCCAGCAGCTCTCTAAACGACTTTCTCTTCTACTACTCTAATTCATCGCTTTTACGCTTTGAATCATATCATTATTTCATTTTGTAAGTCAACCTTCATTTCTAGTCTAGAAAACACTTCAAACAACTTTTTAAAATTTTTTTAATTTTTTTTTCATAGTTTTTCGATTTTTTTACGTATTAAATAGTATGAACATGCAAGAAAAATTAGAACAGCTTTTAACGTATGCCACACAAAAAAACGCAAGCGATATCCATTTAACGCTCCATCGGCATACTTTATCCATTCAGTTACGTATCTATGAGCAAATGGTAGAGCTTGTACAAGATCTCTGGGATGAATCCCTTTTTGAGTATGTGAAGTTTATATCCGGTTTTGATCTGACAAATCCATACATCCCTCAAAATGGCCAATTCAGCTGGAAGCTAGGTTCTCAGGTTTTATACTGTCGCTTTAGCTTAATTCCCAATAAGCACCTGCAGACCGGTGTTATTCGTCTTTTGCATACAGGCATTCATCTTCCGATAGAAAGACTAACTTCAAAAAAGGAACATCAAATGTTCCTGGAAAGCCTGATTCACGCAAGACGTGGACTAGTGATTGCCTGTGGACCGACCAATTCCGGTAAAACCACCACGTTACATGCCATTTTACATGCGATTGCACAACGTTCCATGCACAAGGTCGTATCGTTGGAAGACCCGATTGAAATTCAGGATCCATCTTATTTACAGTTACAGATCAATGAAGAATTAGGCTTTACATATGAAAAAGGAATTGAAGAACTTCTTCGTCACGATCCGGATGTGATCTTTATCGGAGAAACACGAAACAGTTACACAGCCAAAATGGTCGTTCGCTGTGCCCTGACAGGCTCCCTTGCCTTTACCACACTGCATGCATCCAATGCGTTAGAGGCCATACAACGCTTAGAAGATCTATCTGTACCCACCTATGATTTAAAAAACACATTGACGGCATTGATCGGACAAAGACTATATCAAAGCCCCAACGGAAAGGAGTGTATCTATGAAATTTTATCCGGGCAAGATCTTCAATATGCCCTGGAACATAAAGCCTATCCTAAAGGCTTTAAAACGCTCTCTAACGAGATTCAGGAAGCTTTGGATACCCAAAGGATTCAAGATCCGCAAGCACGATTTGACCTGCAAAATCTCTAAAGAAGAACTTGTTCAATTCAGTCTTTTATTAAATAAGGGATTGGATACAACTTTTATGATCGAGATTTGTTTTCGATGCCAAAAAAACATTCTGGCAAAATTAAACGAAGGAGAAAAACTAGTTTCCATCCTGACAAACGGAAAAGAAAATTACTTTCAGATCTTAAGAATCCTAAAGGATCGACTGCCTTTTAAAGAAGCCATTCATTGTGCCAATGAAATCGATGATGTTGGCAAAGGTTGGATCAAGGAACTGATAAAGACAAGTATTTATCCAGCTTTTCTATTTTTATTCAGCTTTGGAATAATCCTCTTTTTTCAAGAAATGATCCTTCCGGCTATGTCTCAACTGGCATCAAAACAAGTTTTCCTGTTTTTATCGATCTTACAATTTGTGTTTTCCCTGCTTCTCTTTTTGATCTTTGTATTTTTAATATCTTTCCTGATTGTTTATACGCAAAAGAAAACAGAACTTTTATTTACCATTTTCTGTCGATTTACGCTCTTTCGTAAAGTTATTTCTTTGCACTTTTCTCTTTTAATGTCCGCTTTTTTAGGCTACGGTCTTTCCACGATGGAATGTATTGAGATGCTTTGTCAGATTCATCCAAAAAGCTTGTATCATCCTTTGGCCATACAAATACAAAAAGCTCTTCATCAGGGAAATACGATGATACAAGCTTTGCAGCTATGTCATATGGATGAAGAGTTCGTACGTTTTTTTACCATGGGACTGCACACTTCATCCATCAAAGAACTTTTACATCTTTACCAGCAAAAAGTACAAAAAGAGCTGGAACAAAAGGCAAAGAAACTATCGCTTTATATTCAAATTGGCAGTTATATCAGCGTCGGTATAGTCGTTTTAACAGTCTATCAAATTTTATTAGTACCTATGAATGTATTAAACACACTATAGACAATATGAAATGACGAAGGAGGGATAAAAAAAGTAACCTTCCTTAATTTGTTGCATCGTGGATTTACCATTATACTTTGGTTAAAAAATTCATAGTATTGTGGAATTACC
>NZ_JAXKBY010000218.1:0-4332 GCF_036552745.1 Faecalicoccus sp. | reverse complement strand
TTTGATGACAACCTTTTTTTCAAGATGATCCGGCATCGGTGTATTGACCGGGATCGGTTTGATATTCGGCCCGCGTACGATTTCAACCGACTCCGGATCCTTGCTTGGTGCATAGATCAAAGAATCATCGATAATGACCGGTTCTTTTTCAAACTGATCCTCATATTCCAGCTTGGAAGGATCACTGATGACACCCTGGATGGCGCTGGCAGCCGCCACTTCCGGGGATACTAAATAAATACCGGCCGATAACGTACCGGATCGACCGTAAAAGTTACGATTGAAAGTACGTAGTGAGATTCCATCGCTCTTTGGACTTTGTCCCATACCGATACAAGGCCCGCAGGCACTCTCCAGAATACGTGCGCCGGCATGAATAAATGTGGCCAAAGCACCACTTTCGATCAGCTTCAATAAAACCTGACGAGAACCAGGTGATACGACTAACGAAACATTAGGAGCAATGGTTTTCCCTTTTAAAATGGCAGCAGCTTTCATCATATCCTCATAACCAGAGTTTGTACAAGAACCGATGGCTACCTGATCAACTTTCGTTCCTTCTAACTCCTGAATCGTTTTGATCGCATCCGGAGAATTCGGACAGGCTGCCAAGGGAACCAAAGTATCTAAATGGATTTCCACCACATCATCGTATGTGGCTCCCGGATCTGCCTTGAGTTCGACATAATCTTTTTCTCTTCCCTGACGCTTTAAGAATTCGCGTGTGATCTCATCGCTTGGAAAAATAGAAGTCGTGGCTCCTAATTCTGCGCCCATATTGGTAATCGTAGCTCTTTGATAGACACTTAAATGCTCCAGGGCATCTCCGGTATATTCAAAGATACGTCCGACACCACCTTTTACACTTAACTTGCGTAGCAGCTCCAAAATAATATCTTTACTGGAAACACCATGATTCAAACGCCCATGCAGACGAACCTCGACGATTTCAGGCATCGTTAATCGATAAGGTATTCCTGCCATTGCTTTGGCAACATCCAGACCACCGGCTCCAATTGCCAGACAGCCAATAGCGGAGCTGGTCGGTGTATGCGAATCACTTCCGATCAGTGTTTTGCCCGGTTTGGCAAAACGCTCTAAATGAACCTGGTGACAAATTCCATTTCCTGCCTTGGAAAAATAAATGCCATATTTACTGGCTACCGATTGCAGATAGGCATGATCATCGGCATTCATATAACCACTTTGCAGGGTATTGTGGTCAACATAACTGACCGAAAGTTCTGTCTTGACCTGCTTGACACCCATGGCCTCAAACTGCATATAAGCCATCGTTCCGGTCGCATCTTGTGTCAAAGTTTGATCGATCTTGATGGAAATCGGCTCTCCTTTGACCATCTTCCCAGAAACCAAATGCGTTTTTAATAGCTTTTGTGTTAGATTTTCCATAACATTCTCCTCATTTAGTGATTATTATAACAAATTATGAAAATAAATGAAAGAATATGCTATAATACATGAAAATAAATGAAAGGAATTGTATATGATCAATTTACAAGCACTGTATAAAGAATATGAAGACGACAATCATATTGATTCTTCTCTTTATGCCAAGTATCGAGTCAAGTCCGGTCTTCGTAATGAAAACGGAACCGGTGTCAAAGTCGGACTAACCAAGATCAGTGATGTTGTCGGTTACGAATACAGCAACGGAAACAAGATCCATATCGATGGTCGCCTGATCTATCGAGGGTATGATATCGATGATCTGGTTGCTATGCGAAAAGATACACCGTTCGGATTTGAACTTAGCGCCTTCCTGCTGATATTTGGAAAACTGCCTACCCATCGACAGCTTTTGGACTTTCATAAAGAACTGATTAAAATGGCCGATGCACACAATGTCGATATTCACTATCAGACATCCAATCTGCTCAATGCCATTCAAATTGAAGTTCTAAAGCTCTATGGGGAAGATGTAGATCCAGATTCCGATACATTGGAAGAAAGAATGTTAAAAGGAATGTATATCCTTGCCAGTATGCCTTTATTAATGTTGAGCCATTATAAAAAGGAAAAGATCACGCACTATCCTTTACCCGATAAAGGCATAGCGGAAAATGTACTATGTATCATCCGACAAAATACACATTACACACAAAAGGAAGCCTCTCTATTAGATATTCTTTTTATGTTACATGCCGATCACGGCGGTGGAAACAACTCCACTTTTACCAATGTGGTCATGTCCAGTACCGGTACCGATATCTACTCCTGTATCAGCGCCGCCTTAGGATCTTTAAAAGGCCCACGTCATGGTGGAGCTAACATAAAAACCAGTGCCATGTTTGATGCTATCTTTGATGAAATCGGCACGACGACCGATCAAAAGGTTCTTCGTAAGATCGCCAAAAGACTTCTAGACCATGATTTTTTTGACAATGCCGGGTTGATTTATGGAATCGGACATGCGATCTATACCAAGAGTGATCCTCGTTGTCAGGTTATCAAGAAAGCTTGTAAAGAATTGGCACAGGAAAAAGGAGAATTGGAAAAATACAACTGCTTATGTGCTTTTGAAAAAGCCGCTCTTTATCAAATGCGTAAACAAAAACATATTGAAACGTGTGCCAATGTCGATTTTTATTCCGGCTTTGCCTATTCCATGTTAGGAATCGATAAAGCCTTATACACTCCTTTATTTGGTATGGCCAGAACGGCCGGCTGGGTGGCCCATCACCTGGAAAATCGACAAAACAATCGAAAATTGATTCGTCCGGCAAATGTCTATGTCGGAAAAAGAAAGGAAGATTAGATGCAGACAATTACTGTTTTTAGAGGTGACGGAATCGGACCGGAAATCACCGATGCTATCTTGGAGATATTGGATGCCGCCGGCGCCCAACTGAATTACGAGATCTTTGATGTAGGAGAAGCCGTATATCAAAAAAACGGTGAATTTATCCCCCAAAACGGTCTTGATTCTTTTGACAAAACAAAGGTATTGTTGAAATCACCGATCACTACACCGATCGGCAAAGGATTTCGTTCTTTAAACGTGACACTTCGAAACAAATATGATCTATGGGCTAATATTCGCCCCGCCAAGTCCAACCCATGTCTGGATACCTTGTTTAAAGATATCAATATCGTCACATTCCGTGAAAACACCGAAGATCTTTATGTAGGAAAGGAAGAGGTCATCGACGATAACACCGTCATTGCCTATAAGATCATTACAAAAAAGGCAAGCAAACGTATCATCAAAGCTGCCTTTGAATACGCTATTACACACAACCGCAAAAAAGTAACCTGTGTGCATAAGGCCAATATTTTAAAAAAGACAGATGGTTTGTTCCTTTCTATTTTTGAGGAAATTGCCAAAGACTATCCACAAATCGAAGCCAATGCTTTGATTGTTGATAACACATGTATGCAGTTAGTCATGCACCCGCAACAATTCGATGTGATGGTCATGCCAAATCTTTATGGTGATATCATCAGTGATTTAACAAGTGGCTTGATCGGTGGCTTAGGCCTTCTACCAAGCTGTAATAAAGGAGATACACATGCCATGTATGAAGCCGTTCACGGCAGTGCGCCTGATATTGCCGGCAAAGGCATTGCCAATCCTACAGCCTTACTTTTAAGCAGCTGCATGATGTTAGAAGACCTCGGCCAACAAAAAACGGCTATTGCGATCCGAAAAGCCGTAGATAAAGTATTTGCCGATAAAACTTGTCTGACACCCGATTTAGGCGGAAATGCCAGCACAAAGCGGTTTGTACAATCAATCATAGATCACTTAAAAAAAGATGAAGGCAAAAATTAGTCTTCATCTTCTTCATCTTGCAGTATTTCATGCGATTTTAATGTCAGGATATACGTTGCTTCTTTTGGATATGCACTTTTTTCTTTTTGATCGGATAAGATTTCCAATTCACAAGGATAACCTAATGCCTCCAATTCATCCAAAAGTTTATCCTTTCCCATCTTCTTCGTGATGTTTCTTCCACAAGCACAATTGCCATACTGATCTAAACATTGTAAGACCCATTCCGGTATCTTAGTCTGTGCTGCCATTCCTTACACCTCTCTTAACATCTCGTATATGATACCAATTTTTTTCAAGAAATCAAGAAAAAAACTGAAGAAACTTAGTTCTCCAGTAATTGACGTATATTAGGATAATACGTATATCGATCATCGACAAACTGCAGGGCTTCATTGGCAATCGCTCTGGATTTTTCATAATCAATGTGTTCATAAGCCTTGGCATATCGATAATAGATGTAATCTTTGATTTGGTTTTCACGAAGAATGTAAGCATAGTTGGCATCGCCCAAACCATAATCACCATGTTCGATATAC
>NZ_JAXKBY010000217.1:0-1535 GCF_036552745.1 Faecalicoccus sp. | reverse complement strand
GTATATCACTAAGCGTTCTGATCGTGATCATCTTACTATAAAGCAACTACCAGACATTTTTATGACAAGGAGGGGTTATGAGTGTCAATATCATTTTTCGGATCGCAGCCGTTGGAATTCTTGTAACGATCCTTGTGCAGGTCTTAAAACATTCCGGAAGAGACGAACAGGCATTTTTGATCACACTTGCCGGTCTGATCCTTGTTCTTGGCTGGGTGATCCCGTATATCTATGATCTGTTTGAAAGCGTCCAGACACTTTTTACGATATCCTAGAGATTGGAGGCGAATACTAAGATGATAAAAGTCGCAGTCTTTGGGATCGTTGCAAGTCTGATCGCCATGAAGATCAAAACGATCCGTCCAGAGATCGCAGTCGTGATCGCAGTGATCTCAAGCATTCTTCTAGCAATGTATGGACTAAAACAAATGGAGGAAATACTAACCGTGTTTAAGATGATCCGGTCCTATTCAAAAATCCCACAAAGCTACTTCCAGATCCTTTTAAAACTGATCGGTATCTCCTTCATCTGCGAGTTCGCATCCAATATCTGCAAAGACGCAGGACAGGCATCGATCGCAAAGCAGATTGAGTTTGCAGGAAAATTAGCGATCCTGATCGTTGGACTTCCAGTCTTTGAATCGCTGCTTGGAACGATCCAGAAACTATTAGGAAATGGCACATGAAACAAAGAATATTCCTGCTAACCTTGCTATTTTTACTGATCCTTACAAGAACAAATGATATTTCAGCCAAAGAAACAAAACTCAACGAAGATATGTTTACCAATGTGGAAAACACCTTAAAAGACAAAGAGATCGATCTATCTTATACACAATTAGTAAAACAGCTGATCCACGGAAATGTAAAAGGTGTTCTGCATACGATCAAAGCCAAAATGAAAGAGGGCTTTTTAAACCGTATGTTGATCCAAAAAGACCTGATCAGAGAAATCCTTCTGATCGCATTTACCGCAGCCATCTTTAAAAATCTGTCCGATTCCTTTTTTCAGCAAAGCACAGCCAATAGTGCATTTTATATTACTTATGTGATCCTATGCGGTGTCATGGTACATTCCTTTTTTTATTTAAACAAAACAGTGACGCAGCTTGTTACCTTAATGGCAGATTATATGAAAGGAATGATCATGGCATATTCACTGGCTGTTGTCTCAACTTCCGGGATCACGACATCAACGACAGTTTATGAATTTTATCTTCTGCTGATCTATGCAATGACAACCCTTACAAATGTTGTATTACTTCCGATGATCAAGATTTTATTTGTCTTAAAGATCATCAACCATATATCAAAAGAAGAACATTTTTCAAGACTATGCAAAACGCTCGAAGGTGTGATCAAGTTCTTGCTCAAAGGATTCCTAAGTGTCCTGTTAGGAGTCCAGCTGATCCAGTCGATGATCCTTCCAGCTGTTGATTCCATGAAAAATACAGTTCTCCAAAAAGGAATGAGTGCCATTCCAGGAATCGGAAGTGGTTTAAATTCAGCCATGACCATGGTCATCGGTTCGGCAG
>NZ_JAXKBY010000216.1:0-1599 GCF_036552745.1 Faecalicoccus sp. | reverse complement strand
TATCGATATGACTAACGGCCATATTATATAACTTAAAAAATGTAGTAGCAATACTACAATTTTTGTCATGCCTTATTAGTAAAAAACTATCTAGACTTGATTGCCTGTATAGTTATAGTTGTCTTAACTTAATGACATTGAGCGGAGATTCCCATCCATTCCATTAAAGTCTGCCCTGATTTATCATGGAAAGGAATCCCATTTTGTTCCACCTGTCTTCCCGGCGCCTGCCCGATTATACAGATTTTTGCCTGTGGATCAACCTGCAGAATCGGTAAGATACCTCTTTCTGTAAATTCTTGATTTCTTGGATCTTCCGAAATTTTTTTGATGATAGTCTCTAAACGCATATAGATTTCCTCTTCTTCATTCTTGAAAGGAGTATAACATCTACTATGAAAAAAATATATTTCTTTGCATAAAACAGATAAAAAGCACTCTAAGAGTGCTTTTTATCAAGTATCGAAAGGAATCGATATGAATAAATTGTCTCACACACAATAAGGAAGGATGTAAGTATGTGAGTTGTTGAAATTGAGCCTTATTTCAACTTTATTCGTCTTTATAGTACACCTGCTTTCATAAAATGTAAACCCTTTCATTTGTAAAAATCAAATAAAAAAACAAAATTTGCAACAATAAACTTATAATGAAAGCCAATATTGCTAAAGAAGTCGCTTAAAAAGAAGCGATTTTTGACGAGTTATGGCACCATAACAGGTCACACATATAAAATAAATCAAAAATAATCGACTAAACGCAAAAGAACCTGCCCCAAACCAGCCATAAAGCAAACAGATCACAATCAGTCCATTATGATTTCTAAAAAGTACTTGCACCTTTTTTTGATGGATATCCTAACTGTCAATTTAAAAAATCGATGTGTTTGTTTTGATGTAACCACCAAAGTTTCTAAATAGAAGATATACAGAAACTTTTCATTGTTACCTTCCTATACAGGGAAATCTATGTATCATGGCAGCACAAATTATTTCTATTCATTTGACCATAAAAAAGAATGCCTTTTCAGACATTCCTATTCACTCATTAATTTCTTATCAATGGCAGCGGCTGCTCTTTTTCCGGCTCCCATCGCATTGATAACAGTGGCTGCACCAGAAACCGCATCGCCTCCGGCATAAATATTTTCACGGGAAGTTAAACCATCTTCATCACAAATGAAACATCCTTTTCGATTGACTTCCAGGCCTTTTGTCGTATGACGAATCAATGGATTCGGGCTTGTACCGATGGCCATGATCATACAGTCGATATCAATAGTGAAATTAGAACCTTCGATCGGCACCGGTCTTCTTCTTCCGCTTTCATCCGGTTCACCTAGTTCCATACGAATACATTCGATCTGTTTACACCAGCCTTGATCGTCACCGATAACACGAACCGGATTGCATAAAAGATCAAAGATGATACCTTCTTCCTCGGCATGCTCAACCTCTTCTTTTCGAGCCGGCAGTTCCTCCATACTTCGACGATATACGATATGCACCTCAGCGCCTAGACGTCTGGCACATCGAGCCGCATCCATGGCAACGTTTCCACCACCTACGACAACACATTTGGTAGGATGTTGTACCGGTG
>NZ_JAXKBY010000215.1:0-2805 GCF_036552745.1 Faecalicoccus sp. | reverse complement strand
GCTGTAATTGTATAGAAACAAATCCACAGTGCAAAGCAAGTATATCAAATGGCCGTAAGATATACTTGACCAGGAACGGCCTAGAAAGAAAAAATCCATTCAGGTCTTCCTAAATGGATAATACGAGAAAGTATGAATTTAGAACAAATCGGGATTCAGGCGAAACAAGTCAGTTATCAATTGGCCTCTTTATCAACGGAACAAAAAAATCAGGCTTTACAGATGGTCAGTTCTTCTATATGGGAAAATAGGGGTGCAATCTTAGAAGCAAATCGTATTGATATGGAAAATGGGCGCAAAAAAAGATTAAGCGACGGCTTGTTGGATCGACTGCAACTTACAGAACAAAGAATTACGGATATGGCAAAAGCGGTATGGGATATAATCAAACTGGAAGATCCCGTTGGAGAAGTACTGGATGCCTATGACTTGGAAAATGGCTTACATATTGAAAAGAAGCGTGTACCCATCGGTGTGATTGGTATCATTTATGAAGCCAGACCAAATGTGACTTTAGATGCCTTTTCCATTTGTTTTAAAACGGGCAATGCCGTGATCTTAAAAGGGGGCAGCGATGCGATCCATTCCAATATTGCCATCACAAAAGCCATACAGGAAGGACTGAAACAAGCCGGTGTTTGTATAAATGCTATTCAATTTATTGAATCGACTTCGCATGAAGATACCCAGCGCTTTATGCAGATGACGGATTATGTTGATGTGATTATTCCAAGAGGTTCTAAACGACTGATTCAAAGTGTTATGCAGAACGCCAAGGTACCGGTGATTGAAACTGGGGCTGGAAATTGCCATATCTACATTGATGAAACGGCGGATATACAAAAAGCAGTGGATATTGTCTTTAATGCCAAGACCCAACGAATCGGTGTGTGTAATGCCGCAGAATCTTTATTAGTACATAAAAATATAGCAGCCCAGGTTTTGCCCCTGGTACAAAAAAAATTGAATGAAAAAGAGGTTTTGTTGAAATGCGATGAAATAAGCTATGACATCTTAAAAAATCAACCGGGGCGCATTGAGCATGCCACTAAGGAAGACTGGAGCATGGAATATTTGGATTATGTGATGTCGGTAAAAGTAGTGAAGGATGTTGAACAGGCTATTCAACATATTAACCGTTATTCCACCAAACATTCCGAAAGTATCATTACCGAGTCTAAGGAAAATGCACTTCGTTTTTTAAATGAAGTGGATTCGGCTTGTGTATATTGGAATGTGTCTACCCGTTTTACCGATGGCGGAGTATTTGGTTTTGGTGCAGAAATTGGTATCTCCACCGGAAAGATTCATGCTCGTGGACCGATGGGGTTAAAAGAGATGACATCCTACAAATACCAGATCAAAGGGGATGGACAAATACGTTCATAGAAATAAACTTTCTAAAAAGGCAGTTTTTTCTTTAAAGGAAGGAAATAACATGCAACCTACATTACAAAAAAGGAGATAAATACACTGCGTCAAATATCAATAGAAACATATTATGATACATTTGCATCGATGAATACAGTAGAAACTATGCAAGCGTATTTAGAAATTGCGTTTGTAAAAGATAAGTTAGAACAAGAACAGGATGAAAAAATTCTTTATTTATGTTTTTGAAGAAAAAAGAAGAAATAGCTGGATATTTAAAGTTGATTGGCACAGACGGATATACACGATAAAGTTTCCTTAGAAATTGAAAGAATCTATGTACGAAGAAAATTTCAAGGACAAGGCTTTGGTACGTATTTGATGGAAAATGCAATCCAAATTGCTTTACAAAGAAAGAAGCGTTATATTTGGTTAGGCGTATGGGAGAAAAACGACAAAGCTTTATGATTTTATCAAAAACATGGCTTCTATCAAATAGGAAGACATTACTTTGTCATGGGTCAAGAAAAACAAACAGATTATGTGTTATAAAAAGACTTATAGTCATATTTATCCTCTTTTTTAACCATTCTATCCATTAATTTTGACAAGTAAACTTGGTATAAAGTATATTATAAGTGACAAGAGAACTTGACAAAGAAGGTGATGATATGAAAAAAGAAGAAATCTTAGAACGTAGTCGAAAGGAAAATCAAAATGGAGATGAAAGAGAGAAAATGCAGATTCAAATATCAGAGAATCGAGGTTTTACAGTAACTGCATTTCTGGCTGCTTCTTTGATGCTTATTGGTTCAGGTGATGTATTTTTATTTGGCAAATCCATACCTTTTAATATCTTGATGAGTTTTATTTTTATTTCAGGTGTAACTGTAGATTTCTATTCAAAATATAAGTTTTTTCGAAAGAAGAAATATTTAGTCCGTTTCTTATTTTCTCTTTTACTGGTTCTTGCGGTTTTTATTAAATTCGTATTTGAGTCTCAGTAAAGAATGGTATGTAGCATATATTGGGGTATGGTAAATTATGCAAAATGAATTGATCTTAAAAAATCATTTAAAAGAGATTCGGCAGAAAAAAGGATTATCGCAAGCAGCTTTAGCCTCGATGGTTGGCGTATCTCGCAATACAATCAGTTCGATTGAAACCGGGCAGTTTAATCCTACAGCTAAGCTGGCATTGATCCTTTGTATTGCGCTGGATCAAAAATTTGAAGATTTATTTTATTTTGACTAATAATACACAAGGAAGGTCGATAAGATCTTCTTTTTTTTGTTAGATACAAATCCATATTAAAACGCTAAATTCAACTAAAAAGTTGATGTAGAGAATTAAAAATGATGTTTTTTAGTTTTGATAGAGTGTAAACACATCAATTGGCAGCTCAAAAGAACATATGTCTTTTGTCACAAAGGG
>NZ_JAXKBY010000214.1:0-1113 GCF_036552745.1 Faecalicoccus sp. | reverse complement strand
TATTTGGCTTGAATATCTGTTGGCTTTCCTTTGTGCTTACAGAGATATTTTGTGCCTTTTTAAGTCTGGTTGCACTACGTAATGTAGATCAAAAAACGATTCAACCTTTAAAGACTTTTGAGGTATAATAGGAACGATGAAAAAGGGAATGGTATTATCGATTATCAGCGCTGTCTGTTTTGGATTGGTGCCTCTATTTACGAAGATCGTCCTCTCTATGAATTATGATGTGATTGCCATTGGCTTCTTTCGATTCTTAGGCTTGGGGATTTTTTCGGCATGTATGATCAAAATCAAAAAAGTTCCATTAAAACTTGATGTTTCCATACTGCCATCGATTGCGCTGGACAGCTTTTTTCAAGTTCTAACACTGATTTTATTAAGCACGTCATATCTGTTTATTCCGACCGGGAATGCGACCTCTCTGCATTTTATGTATCCGATCTTTGTATTTTTGATTCTATACTTTTACTATAAGAATCATTTTTCAAAGATTCAGTGGATTGCCTTGATTCTATCCATTTTAGGCATTTTGTTCTTTATTGATTTTGGCAATATGAACAATGGAATCGGAATGTTGATCGCCATTGTTTCCGGTTTGACTTATGCCATCTATATGGTGATTCTGGATAAGCAGGGCCTGGCAGCTTTAAATCCTTTTATGTTGGCTTTTTATGCCTGTATTATGGAAGTGATCGTTTTAGGCATAATCGGAATTGTGCTAGGAAGCTTTTCTATCACTGTCAATGGATTAGCTATCGTTTCTTTGATTGCGTTAAGTGCTTTATCGATTGGGGGCACTTTATTGTTGCAGGTGGGTACACGCTTGATTGGTTCTGGCATGGCTTCTTTGTTTTGTCTGTTTGAACCATTGACATCACTATTCTGTGGCTGGTTTCTGTTAAAGGATCCGATTTTGGCAACGAATATTATAGGATGTATTTTGATCTTTGCCGGCATATTTTTGATCATGAAACCAAAGAAGAGGAGAAGATAACATGGATCGACGTACACTGTATGAACAAAGCAAGGAACCTTATCGCTTTTCTTTAAACAAGCTTTTATTTCTTTCGGTTCGAGGAAGTCTCTTTGTTTGTCTTTTGATGCTCGTTG
>NZ_JAXKBY010000213.1:0-3930 GCF_036552745.1 Faecalicoccus sp. | reverse complement strand
TAAGTTGTACATCAACATATAAATGTAGCGCCGTATACGAGACCCGTACGTACGGTGCAATGAGAGGAGCGGCGATTAAAATCTCCCTTCTACTCTATTCTACGACCTTAAACTGCACAGTTTTGATTTCATCTTTACACGCAATGGAAACTTGATACGTACCACATTCTAAATAGTCTTTTCCTTTAGAAACAACGTTACAGTTTTCATCCAATGTATATTTTTCACGATCTAATAAAGGTGAGTATAAAATCGCTTTTTTTAAGACTTCGGAAGATACGCTGGAGTCTAAAAAATTCTCTGCTTTCAGATTTACAATTTCCCCTTTTTGATAAACAATGTTCGAACGAACCGGCAAGATATCCGCATGGGAACATGCACTGATAAACAAGCCAAAAATAACAGCCGCCAATGACAGGAGGATAGAACCCCGGACTATGATTTGTTTCCCCTTCATGAATGTAAAACCCCTTAATGATAAATCCCCTTTCGTAGCTGTATTATAGCACAATACAATCGCTGAATTTTATAAAATTTTCTTAATTTTTTTGTTCGATTTAAGAATCAATAGAAAGCCTGTTTTATGTCCTCATGAAATCTTAATGTGCTTTTTCAAAGAATTAGGATATAATAAATTTATAACGGGGGGGGGTATAATTTTATGCATATATCTGCTTCTTCGATTTTTATTACTTTGATTTTTATTACTTTATTAATGGCATTGGGGATGATTCTGCTTTTTTATGTTTTGATACAGAGAAAGAAGACACATCTTCTATTTCGGACGGATCTTTTGATATTGTTGGCGATGATCATATGGGGCCGTCTTTTTTTACCGGTGGAATTTCCTTTTACTATAACGATTGCGTTTAGTGCTTTAATGAATCCTTTACAGACCCTTTTAAACAGTATGGTATTCGGTCATCGGTTTGGCGAAGTGATCATGATTCTCTGGTTTGTGGGGATGATAGCTTCCGCTCTTTATTCTTTATATATGTTAAAAAGGATGTTTGATCTACAAAAATCATTCAAAAGAAAAGTGAAGTGTTTCATATTTCTGATTTCATGAAGGTGAATCCAAAAAATGATTATCCGGTTTGGAAGACGGATTTAATTGAAGTTCCTATGGTTTTAGGATGGCAAAAAGTGATCCTGTTACCAAATGTTTCCTATTCACAAAAGGAAATAGAACACATTTTATCGCATGAGCAGCAGCATATTCTAAATCATGATATATGGATCAAACAGCTGATGAATCTTTTAACGATCGTATATTGGTGGTTTTTACCGGTGTACTGGTTGAAGAATCAAGTTCAGATCGTATTGGAGATGCGTGTAGATGAAAAAGTAACACGTTCTATGACACAGGAGAAAATGTTGGACTATGTTTCGACTTTAGTGGAAATGAACGAGAAGATAACTAAAAATGTGTTACAGAAGAAATTGCGATTTTCATCGAGCTTTTTCTTAGCGGAAAATAGAAATGTTTTATCGTATCGTGTTCAATATCTTTTAGAATCCAAACAGAAGAAAAAGACAAATAAAGGTATTTTACTGTTTGTGTTTATGCTTCCTGTTGTCACAAATCTTGTCATCTTTGACCCTTATCATGAAAATGCTCCCGGAACCGAGGGAAAATGGAGCGAGCAAGAAATGCAGGAGCAGGGATATTTGATTCATCATAAAGATGGAACTTATACTTTTTGTATAGATGGGCAATAGGCAACTATACAAAATATAAAAGATCCCATCTTTGAAAACATAAGAGTGATAGAGGAAGAATAATGGGTTAAGATAATGGTTCTGTGAAATCATCGAAGGTATCGTTTTTTGACAGATAGATACGACAATCCGTGTAAAATTTAAAAAAAGGCATTGCAAAAGGGGAAAGGCTGTGCTATATTAATTGAGCACTGATTGTGTATGTGCGCCCATAGCTCAATTGGATAGAGCGTTTGACTACGGATCAAAAGGTTGTGGGTTCGACTCCTGCTGGGCGCGCCATTTATTTTGTTTTCGGGACGTAGCACAGCTTGGTAGTGCACTTGATTTGGGATCAAGGGGTCGCAGGTTCAAATCCTGTCGTCCCGACCACTTTCTAAATTTTTGGCTGGGTAGCTTAGTTGGCTAGAGCATCCGGTTCATACCCGGAAGGTCGTGAGTTCGAGTCTCACTCCAGCCACCAACGAGTTTAATGGACCCTTAGCTCAGTTGGTCAGAGCATCCGGCTCATAACCGGCGGGTCGTAGGTTCGAGTCCTACAGGGTCCACCAATTTCAATACGATTGGAGAAGTACCCAAGTGGCTGAAGGGTCCGGTCTTGAAAACCGGTAGGTCGTTAGCGCGGCGCCTGGGTTCGAATCCCAGCTTCTCCGCCATTCAAGTTAATATTTCACATCGCGGGGTAGAGCAGTCTGGTAGCTCGTCGGGCTCATAACCCGGAGGTCGTTGGTTCAAATCCTTCCCCCGCAACCAAATGGTCTCATAGCTCAGTTGGTAGAGCAAAGGACTGAAAATCCTTGTGTCGCTGGTTCGATTCCGGCTGAGACCACCACTTGTTAAAAACGCCTGTAAATAAGGCGCTTTTTTATTTTGTGAGAAGATTTTGAGAAGATAAGTTAATTTTTTGAAGTAATTTCTCTTCATTTTTTTCTAAAAGATGAGCATAAGTGTTTAATGTCATTTTTATATCAGAATGTCCCAATCTTCGACTAACTGCAACTATGTCTATTCCACTTGCGATTAAGATAGAAGCATGTGAATGTCTAAATTCATGCAAGGTAATTCGTTTTACTTTTGCTTTTTCAATAGCGATATCTTTTTGACGTGTAATGCTTGTAGCTGCTAAAGGTTTAACATTACCGAAAATAAACCAACTTTCATCAAAACCTATGAGTTTCATTTGTTCATTTTTATAATTATCAAGAATCAAAGATACATCACCCAAAGCAACCTTACGAATACTAGAAGCAGTTTTAGGGTCTTTTATGTCATACAAGCCATGTTCTGTCTTTTTCGTTAATGATTTATCGATATATAATGATTCACCATTGTAATCTTTCCAAGTCAATGCTTGTGCTTCTCCAAGTCGAAGACCTGTATAAAACAAAACAATAAATAATGTTTTATATTCCATGTTATCAACATATTTTATAAATTGTCTGAATTCTTTTTCTGTCCTAATACTCATTTCTTTTTTCCTCCTTTTTCTGGCAATTTCTTCAAATGAATCTTTGAAAGTTGTTAGCACAATACTAGGGTTATAAGGAAGCCTGTAATATGTTGTAGCAAATCGAAATATGGATTTATACTGTCTGAGTATGTAGTTTTTATAAGCAGTTGAATATTTTGTTTCATTAACTACATCTTTAAAATTTCGACATTCGACTTCTGTTATTTTCTTCATATCTTTGTTTTTTGTGTTAGGCAGTATAATTTTGTCGATGACATATTTCTTTTTTATCCATGTACCATAAGAAACTTCTTTTTTAGTTGTTTCTAAAAAATCATCAATCATAGCATGGAAGTATAATGTTTCTTGAAGAGAATTGGCTTGTAATCTTAACTTAGCTTCATACTGTTTGGCTTCACCTTTTGTTTTAAAACCTCTTTTTGTCTGATTTCCATATTTCACATACCATTTATCACCTTTTGCAGTGCTATATTTATGCACCGACATAGCTTGTAGCCTCTGGAATCGTGATTTGTGAAGCAATGGCTTCTTTCTTCATCTTGTCATAGAAATAATCTAAATCATGTTCTGTGACTTCAAAAATGGCCTCTGTAAGGGTTCTTTGTGGTGTAGTAGGAATATTATTCATTAAACAGTACTTTATTGCATTATCTCTTATTGAGCGTGCCCTGGGAGCTCCAATATCGCACAATAGCATGATTTCTTTCGCTATACCCACAGTTTGGTGATTTAGCCAT
>NZ_JAXKBY010000212.1:0-2924 GCF_036552745.1 Faecalicoccus sp. | reverse complement strand
TCTGTACAGCAGAGTGATTCAACTTCCGGTGCTGAAAACACAATTTCCGGTGTATATGAAATCGGTATGTGCTCTCGTGATTTAACAGAAGAAGAACAGTCTAAAGGACTTACACCAACAACGATTGCGTTAGATGGAATCGCTGTTATCGTGAATAAAGAAAATGCCGTAAGTAATCTGACAACAGATCAGATCAAACAAATCTATACAGGCGAAATTACAGACTGGGCAGATATCTCTGAATAGTCGAATCAAAAGTGAATCGTTTTAAAAAGGGGCCAGAACCCCTTTTTGAGCGATTACAAGTAGAAAGGAATTGTGACATGCAGTTAAGAGAAAATGCAATGCGTATCGTATTTATGTTAGCTGCCTGCTTCAGTATCGTTGCGGTCTTTTTCATCTGTTTCTACCTGTTTATCAACGGACTTCCGGCGATTGCGGAAATCGGTCCTTTGAATTTTTTAGGAGGAATGGAATGGCGTCCAAACAATGATATTTACGGTATCTTCCCGATGATCATCGGAAGTATTTACGTAACAGCAGGAGCAATCGTAGTGGGGGTACCGATTGGTATCTTAACCGCTATTTATATGGCTTATTTCTGTCCGAAAAAGCTATATAGGATCATTAAACCGGCAGTTGAGCTTTTAGCCGGTATTCCAAGTATCGTGTATGGTTTTTTCGGCCTGGTCGTAATTGTACCATTGATTCAGGATGCGTTTCATACCAGTGGAAATACCGTTTTAGCCGCTTCAATCCTGTTAGGGATCATGATCTTACCTACGATCGTTTCTGTATCCGAGGCAAGTTTGCAGGCGGTGCCGGATTCTTATTATGAAGGAAGTCTTGCCTTGGGAGCCACCCATGAAAGAAGTGTCTTTTTTGTTTGTTTAAAAGCAGCTAAATCCGGTGTGTTAGCCGGTGTGATCTTAGGTGTTGGTCGTGCAATTGGTGAGACCATGGCCGTTATCATGGTTGCCGGAAACCAGGCTGTTATGCCGGGCAGCTTACTTTCCGGTGTGCGAACCATGACCGCCAATATCGTGTTGGAGATGTCATATGCGACCGGTCTTCACAGGGAAGCTTTAATTGCGACGGCTGTTGTGTTGTTTGTCTTTATTATGATCATTAACCTGAGTTTCTCTGCCTTAAAGAGAAAGGAGGCTAAATCATAATGAAAGCAAAAAAAGATGGCGTTTCGTTATTCTTGTCAATCGTAACGCATGCGGCTGCCATCATTACGATTTTATGTTTGTTGTTTATTATCGCGTATATTTTGATTCGCGGTATTCCAAATTTGACACCGTCTTTGTTTGAATGGGAATATACGACAGATAATGTCAGTATGATGCCTTCGATCATCAACACGATTATTGTTGTGATTTTAACATTGTTGATTGCCGGGCCAATTGGGATCTTTTCAGCCATCTATCTGGTGGAATATGCCAAACGTGGTTCCAAACTGGTGAAGGTAATCTTGTTGACGACGGAAACCTTATCCGGTATTCCCAGCATCGTCTATGGTCTGTTTGGATCATTGATGTTTGTGATTTCCATGGGTATGGGTCTAAGCGTCTTTGCCGGTTCTTTGACTTTGGCGATCATGGTATTGCCAACGATTATGCGAACAACGCAGGAAGCGCTGGTTGCGGTACCGGATTCCTATCGTGAAGGAAGCTTTGGCTTGGGTGCCGGTAAGCTGAGAACAATCTTTCGCATCATCTTGCCTAGTGCCGTACCGGGAATCATGTCCGGTATTGTCTTGAGTATGGGACGAATCGTTGGGGAAACAGCGGCCTTGATCTATACTTCCGGAACGGTAGCGCAGGTTTGCACGAATATCTTTGCGCCGGGAAGTACGTTAGCTGTACACATGTATCGCTTGATGAGTGAAGGATTGTACACGGAGCAGGCTTGTGCGGTTGCCGTTGTCTTATTAGTATTTGTGATTATTATGAACAGCTTGTCTTCGTATCTGGGAAGAAAGCTTGCGAAAGGATAAAAGTATGAATGAAGTCAAACTGTCAATACAGGATGTAAACTTGTACTATGGAGATTTTCATGCGCTGCACGGAATCTCTATGGATATCAAAGCCAATGAGATCACCAGTTTTATCGGACCGAGTGGTTGTGGAAAAAGTACGCTTTTAAAATCAATCAATCGTATGAACGATCTGGTAGAAGGCTGTAAGATTACCGGTAAGTTTTTACTGGATGGTCAGGATGTCTATAAAGATATTGAAGTGAATACACTGCGAAAAAGAGTCGGTATGGTTTTCCAGAAACCGAATCCATTTCCTATGAGCGTGTATGACAATATTGCCTATGGCCCAAGAACACATGGTGTAAAGCGTAAAGCCGATCTGGATCGAATCGTAGAAGAAGCTTTGCGTGATGCGGCCATCTGGGATGAATTGAAGGATCGTTTGGGAAAAAGTGCGCTGGGTTTATCCGGAGGACAGCAGCAGCGTTTGTGCATTGCCCGTGCGCTGGCAGTTAAACCGGAAGTGCTTTTGATGGATGAGCCGACCAGTGCCTTAGATCCGATCTCGACTGGAAAAATTGAAGAGCTGACGTTAAAATTAAAGAAAGATTATACGATCGTCATCGTTACGCATAATATGCAGCAGGCAATGCGTATCAGTGATAAAACCGCCTTCTTCCTATTAGGAGATTTGATCGAGTATGGAAGTACAGAAATGATGTTCTCTACACCAAAGGAAAAGAAGACGGAAGATTATATTACAGGGAGGTTTGGATAATGGTTATTCAGACAAAATTTTTAAAGCAGTTGCAGCAGTTAGAGTTGAAGATGACCGAAATGGGACAAAGTTGTTTGAAGGGATTGTCTTTGTGCAAGCATTCCTTGTATGACGGTGATAAGGTTTTGACTCAGGAAGTTGATGAACTGCATGAAGAAGTAT
>NZ_JAXKBY010000211.1:0-5390 GCF_036552745.1 Faecalicoccus sp. | reverse complement strand
TCCTGCATATCTTTATTGTAGGCAAGTGACAATCCTTTCTGCATAGTCAAAACTGTCATCAGATCTCCATAGACACGCCCAGTTTTGCCACGGATCAATTCACATACATCCGGATTCTTCTTTTGTGGCATGATACTGGAACCTGTTGAAAAGGCATCATCGAGTTCCATAAAGCCAAACTCCCCGGAACACCATAGAATCATCTCTTCACACATTCTGGAAAGATGCATCATCAAGATCGAACAGGCATTGCCGATCTCCATACAATAATCTCGATCACTGACACCATCTATCGAGTTATCTGTTGGACACCGAAATCCTAACAGAGCACAAGTATAGTCTCGATCGATCGGATACGTTGTTCCAGCTAAAGCACCAGATCCAAGCGGCATCTCATCCATCAATTCTAAAGCATTCATCAATCGCTTATGATCTCTTTTTAACATATTGGCATAAGCCATCCACACATGCGCCACGGTCACCGGTTGTGCTCTTTGTAAGTGTGTATAACCTGGCATTACGGTCGTTAAATGCTCTTTGGATTTTGTACAGAGAGCCTGTAACATCGATAAGACCAAATCGGATAGAATAGTAACCTGCTCTTTGGTAAACAGCCTCAAATCTAAAGCAACTTGATCATTTCTCGATCTTGCGGTATGTAATCTTTTTCCGGCATCACCGATTCGTTTGGTCAGCTCCTGTTCGACAAACGAATGAATATCTTCTGCGTTACAGATAACAAGCATACCGGATTCAATATCCTTTAAGATGGATTCTAACCCCGATTGAATCGATGCTTGATCTTCAAAAGAAATAATTCCTTGTTTACCAAGCATTTTGGCATGTGCCATAGAACCTTGAATATCTTGTCTGTATAATCTTTTATCAAAAGGAAGGGATGCGTTTAATTGATCTAACAGAGCATCCGTCTCTTTTGAAAAACGTCCGGTCCAAAGCTTACTCATTATTCCACTCCCGGAAAATCGTCAACTTCTTTTGCCTTCAAGGCCCTTACCTTCAATGGCAAACCAAACAGATGAATGAATCCGGCAGAATCACTTTGGTCATAACAGTCATCTTCATCGAAAGTGGCCATACCGGCACTATATAAAGAATATGGACTTGTCACAGAAACTGGAATGATATTTCCTTTATATAATTTTAAAGTCACATCCCCGGTCACGGTTTCCTGTGTACTGGTCACAAAAGCTGTCATCGCTTTTCTAAGCGGTGTGTACCATTGTCCGTTATAAACCAGATCGGCAAACTTTAAAGCCAGCGATTGTTTATAGTGCTGTGTTTCTTTATCCAGTGTGATTTCTTCCAGTTTTTCATGAGCTTTATACAGTACTGTACCGCCCGGTGTTTCATAAACACCACGACTCTTCATACCAACCAGTCTATTTTCAACGATATCTAAAATTCCACAGCCATTGGCACCGCCAACCTCATTTAATTTCTCGATGATCTGTGTCGGTGTCATTTCTACACCATCAACCGAGGTAGGCACCCCTTTTTCAAAGTGGATTGTTACATTTGTTGGTACATCCGGAGCCTGTTCCGGAGAAACGCTCATTTCCAGGAAGCCCGGTTTATTGATCGGTGCTTCGTTGGCTGGATCTTCCAGATCCAAACCTTCATGACTTAAATGCCATAAGTTCTTATCTTTGGAGTAGTTGGTTTCTTTATTGATCTTTAACGGAATGTTGTGTGCTTCGGCATAAGCGATTTCCTTTTCACGAGAATTCAATTCCCAGAACCGCCATGGCGCAATGATATCAATTTCCGGTGCAAAAGCCTGAATAGCCAGTTCAAAACGTACCTGGTCGTTTCCTTTTCCGGTACATCCATGACAAATCGCATCCGCCCCTTCTTTTTTCGCAATCTCTACAATTCTTTTCGCAATGATCGGACGAGCAAAGCTGGTTCCCAGTAAATATTGTTCATATGAAGCACCTGCCTGCATCGTTGGAATCACATAATCATTCACAAATTCATCCGTTAAATCTTCAATGTATAACTTACTGGCACCGGTTTTTAAAGCTTTTTCTTCCAAACCATCTAATTCTGTACCTTGTCCTACATTTCCGCTGACTGCAATGATTTCAGCTCCATAATTTTCTTTTAACCAGGGAATCAATACCGATGTATCTAATCCTCCTGAATATGCTAAAACAATTTTGTTGTATTTTTTCTTTTCCATGTTATTCTCCTCCATCTTTAAATTCATTTAAGCTATATAAACGACACCCACATCGTCGGACTTTTTCAGACATCGTTCTCACTCCCATCTATAAAAAAAACGTCCTTTTCTTCAAAGGACGTGAATACGCGGTACCACCTTATTTCCATCTACGCTATGTAAATGACACCTTATCGTTAACGCGGATCGCGTCTATGCCTCACTATAATGTTTCGACATAGAAGTTCCAAGACACGTTCCAGAGCTTCTCTTTATGGCTTGCACCATCCGCCAATTCTCTTGAAATAAAAGACTCTGTACTCCTTCTCTTCACAACTTATGTACATTATTATACATTTTTGAAAGTTATTTTCAAGAATAATTTTCAATTTCTTACATTTATTTTTCAAATAATCACTTTGAACTGTACTGTGGTTCCATGCAGATCATAAATCTTCTATCGTTTCTCGAAGTTTTGCATGAAGCCATGTTTTCTTTACCCATTTAAATATCGAAAAAAAAAAGTATTCAAACCTAGAAAAAACGATACTAAAGTTTTCCTATTTTTCGTATCCTTTCTTACAACTAATCAAATTCTTTCTACAAAAAAAATACCAGAGATTACCTTAATACCATGATCATTCTGATCTTATAATGGCACACATTGGCTCTCTGGTTTTCTAAAAAAAAGAGCTAATTGAATTAGCCCTTAATTTGTGACATAACTTCTTCAGCGAAGTTTTCTTCTTTCTTTTCGATACCTTCACCAGCCTGATAACGTACGAAGCATACAGCTTCAGCTCCGTTTTCTTTCAAGAACTGAGATACTTTTTGTTTTGGTTCCAAGAAGTATTCCTGATCATTCAAGCAAAGATCTTTAAAGTGTTTATCAACTTTTCCTTTTAAAATACCCTGTAATACTTTTTCAGGTTTACCAGCCATCTTAGGATCGTTCTGCATCATCTGCATCTGTAATTTACGTTCATGTTCTACAACATCTGAAGGAATTTCAGACTGACTTACATAAACCGGAGACATAGAAGCAACCTGCATAGCAATGTTCTTTGCGATCTGTGCATCCTGTGTTCCCTTCAATACTACTACAGCAGAAATCTTTCCACCCATGTGCATGTAAGTTCCGAAAATTTCATCATCTTTCTTTTCTACAACATCGATACGACGGAAAGAAATCTTTTCACCAATCGTAGCAGTAGCGTTTGTGATCACTTCTTCTACAGTACCTTCTGGTGTAGATACCTTTAACGCTTCTTCTAAAGAAGCAGGTTTTGTTTCTAATAAGCTTGCCTGTAATACATCCAATACATGCAAGAACTGTTCATTCTTGGCAACAAAGTCTGTTTCAGAGTTGACTTCGAAAATAACCGCATGGTTTCCCTGTGCAGCTACACGAGTCAAACCTTCTGCTGCGATACGTCCGGCTTTCTTTTCAGCCTTAGACATACCTTTTTCACGCAGCCAGTCAACAGCTTTAGCCATATCTCCATCGCATTCAGTCAGGGCTTTTTTACAGTCCATCATTCCTGCGCCGGTTTTTTCACGTAATTCTTTTACTTGACTTGCGGTAATAGCCATGATTTTTCCTCCTGTTTGATTATTCAGCAGCTGGCTGTTCAGCCGGTGCTTCTTCTTTTACTTCTGCTTTAGCTTCTTCTTTAGGAGCCTGTTTGTTGAAACGACGATTTCTTCTTTCGAAGTTTCTCTTTCTCTTTTCTTCAATACGCTGACGACGACGTCTTTCGTTTTCGGCAATCTGCTGTTCAACGTTTTTGATAACGTCATCCATTGTTACATCATCTTCTGTGTTATCCAGGTAAGCTAATTCTAAAACGCCACCTTTAGCATCTACGATAGCATCTGCCAAGATTGTTGTAACTAATTTGATAGAACGAGTTGCATCATCGTTAGAAGCAATTGGATATGTTGCATCATCTGGATCACAGTTTGTATCCAACATTGCAAATACCGGAATACCTAATTTCTTAGCTTCCGCAACAGCGTTGTGTTCTTCCTTTGGATCGATAATGAATACTGCATCTGGCAATTTTTTCATTTCTTTGATTCCACCTAAGCTGCTTTCCAATTTAGCTTTTTCCTTACGAAGATTTGCTTGTTCTTTTTTCGTATATACTTCGATTTTTCCACTGGCTTCCATTTCTTCGATTTCAACCAAACGTTTAACACGTTTCTGAATTGTACGGAAGTTTGTTAACAAACCACCTAACCAACGTTTGTTTACATAGAAAGAACCAGAACGTAAAGCCTGCTCTTCAATAACGTCAGCGGCCTGTTTCTTTGTTCCGACAAACAGAACCTTTCCACCGTTTTCACTGATTTCTTTTAATTTCGCATATGCTTCTTCGATCTGTTCGATCGTCTGGTTTAAATCTACGATATAAACCCCGTTACGGCTGGTGTAGATGTATGGTTTCATCTTTGGATTCCAGCGGCGAGTCTGATGTCCAAAATGTACACCATTCTCCAACAATTTTTTCATTGATACAATTGACATAATAGTCCTTCCTTTCCGTTACTCCTCCATCATTTCCAACGAATGCAACAATAAATTGCACGGGCATTCGAATCCATGATGTGTGTATTCGCGCTTGCACGCTCATTTATATTAGCATGACAAATTCGCAAATTCAATATATTTGCATAAAAAACTATATTGGTACATAGGAAGATTCTATTTTTAGAAAATTGACAAGATAACATTTTAATGAAGTTCCTCTTATACCTGGTTATTATAAAAATTTCCCTCAGAAAAAATATGTTCTCATCCTTGTTTTGCAGCCATAATACTGTTTTCTATATGCATTAAATTAGCCTTTTAATTACTTTTATCATAGCCAATCAAAGTTCCCTATCTGCATTTTGAATTATAAAAGGAAAAGCTTTTTTGCTCTGAATTGCGTATCTGCAACATTATCTTTTTTAAATTGTGAGTCCCACCTGATACCCCTAAGCAGATTGTAAGCCTCTGGTATGGGCATACAGATCTATGGAAGAACGAATCATCTTTCGAGTAACATGTTTGACTGACTAATGTATGCAGCATCCGATTCATAAAAACTCGAATCCAGAGATCTCTTGGAATTCGAGTTTCTCATAAGGATTCGAGCTTTTGTTTGGAGTAAACAGGCGATTTTATAGTTCACTTTCAATTCTTCGGAAAGCTGTAAACTAG
>NZ_JAXKBY010000210.1:0-2824 GCF_036552745.1 Faecalicoccus sp. | reverse complement strand
ATAAAAATATTAAAAAATGCGAAATTCTGAATGAAAAAGCACGTTTTCGTGGAAAGGAACCCCCTTTTACGCATCAAGTTGTTACCGGTGTCGATTGGATGATTGCGGCCAATTTTATGGAACAACCTTTTTACGTAGGGCTTAGAATTACCATGAAGGATGATACTCAGCTGGTTGTCTATATTTCAAAAAATCCGACACGAACACAAACCGATCAACATATCAAAGCCTTTCAGGAAGCAGAAAAGATCAAACATTTGATCGATCGTATCATTAATAAATATCAGTTGGAATCCGGACCGGTCACGGTAAATAAAAAAGAAAATACCTTTACGATCCATTCCGGCGACTGCGGTGTCTATCCATTGAATGAACTGGTTAAATGCAGCGTAGTTTTTGAGAAGGCAAGAGATGCCAAACACAATAAACCATTTGCCAGACAAATGTTGATCAGTCCGATGACACAAGGTTTTGCGGGCATTTATTCCCTTCATATTGGATTACAGTTTACTTTTAAAGATGGAAACAAAAAATATGCGTTTGTATCGCAAAATGCTGTACAACCTTATTCAGATGAATATCGAAAAATTCACCTACAGGCACAACAAATGCGTAAAGGAATTGTTAAACTGATTTCTCATTAGATATCCGAAAGGATATTTTTTTAAGATATATTGCGCATTGAAACTATTTGCACAATATCTTATAATAAAAGAAAAGAAATTGAGGTTATTTATGCCAAATTTAACATATGAAATTAGTGAAACCCCTTTAAATAAAATTAAAATGAACTTATTGTACATCTCACAAAGTATCTATGGTGATGATTGGCATAGCAGTATGCATACCCACCATTGTACGGAATTCTTCTATGTCACAAGAGGTACCGGGTTATTTCAAACCGATGGAGGAACGACAACACTGCATGAAGACGATTTGATGATCGTCAACCCCAATGTCAGTCATACGGAAATTGGAATCAAAGGGGAAACGTTTGAATATATCGTATTAGGATTTGAGGGAATGGAATTCTACAATGCGGATTTCAATCAACATATCCAGGTCTTTCAGGCAAACTACCAAGATTATAAACATGAAATCTTATTTTATCTAAAAACACTTCTTTTAGAAGCCAAGAATAAAGATCAGCACTATAAAGAGCTTTGTCAAAATCTTTTGGAAATTCTCATGATCAACATCATTCGCCGATCAAATATTCAATTAACGGTTTCACCAAGCCAAAAAGTAAATAAAGAATGTATCTTTGTTGAAAACTACATCAATGATCACTACAAAGAAAACATCACGCTGGATCAATTGGCAGAATTAGCTTATGTCAACAAATATTATCTGGCACATACCTTTAAGAAACAAAAAGGGATTTCTCCCATCAACTATCTTTTAGAGAAACGAATTGAAGAGGCAAAATATTTGTTGAAGACCACCAATCTTTCTGTCAATGAAATCGGTCGAATCGTCGGTTTTTCCTCACAATCGTATTTTGCACAGAGTTTTAAACGAGCTTTAGGCAAAACGCCGTTAGAGTTTCGTAAAAATAAATCTGAAACAGAATAAGGCTTTCCTCATGGAAAGCCTTACTTTTGTATATCGTGTAAAATCTTTTCGATCTTATTTCCCTGTTCCAGACTTGTATCCTGCACAAAGATCAAATCCGGCATTTTACGAATCTTAATCTTTTTCGCAAGATTTGAACGTATAAAACCTTTGCTTTGGTTTAATACACGTAAACCGGCATCATTGCGATCTTGTTTTCCTAAAAAAGATACATAGACCTTGGCAAGACTTAGATCCTTTGTACATTGTACATCGGTGACTGTCACAAAACCAAGCTTTGGATTCTTTAATTCAAACTGCAGGATGTTTGAGATTTCCCGCATGAGAATATGATCCATACGATCTGCTTTTAAACCAGCCATTATTCCTGCACTTCCTGATCTTCATACGCTTCAATGATATCATCGACTTTAATATCATTGTAGTTTTCAATGGTCATACCACATTCAAAGCCGCTATTGACCTCTTTGGCATCGTTTTCAAAACGACGTAAGGAACCAAGCTTACCTTCATAAATCACGATGCCATCACGAATTAAACGAACCTTACAGTCACGTTTGACACAACCATCCGTCACCATACAGCCGGCAATCGTTCCTACCTTGGAAACTTTATAGATTTGACGAACTTCAGCCTGACCGATGATAACTTCTTCATATACCGGTGCAAGAAGACCTTTCATGGCACCTTCTAATTCTTCCAATGCTTTATAAATAATGTTATGAAGACGAATCTCTACGCCCTCTTCTTCTGCTTTTTTACGAATGGCAGCACTTGGTCGGATATTGAATCCATAGATCAGTGCATTGGATGCACTAGCTAACATGATGTCAGATTCCGAAATCGTTCCTACTGTCGAACGAATCACATTGACACGAACCGTATCTACATCCAGCTTTTCCATGCTGGCCTTCAACGCTTCGGCAGAACCCTGCACATCCGCTTTGATCAAAACGTTGATCTCCTGAATATCGCCTTCTTCAACCTTTTTGGCTAAATCTTCCAAAGACATAGCACTGGTCTGATTACGTTCTTTCTCGATTTGTTTTTCCAAACGATGAGATGCGATTTCCTGTGCTTTCTTGTAGTTTGGATACGTCATAAAGACATCTCCGGCACGCGGTACATCATTGAGTCCAATAATTTCCACCGGACAGCTTGGTTCGGCACCCTTGATTTCCATACCACGATCATTAGTCATCTTACGAACACGTCCGTAAGAACTTCCAACAACAATGCTGTCACCAGT
>NZ_JAXKBY010000209.1:0-11361 GCF_036552745.1 Faecalicoccus sp. | reverse complement strand
GTTTCATAAATGGCGTGATCATATATACGCTTTTTTCACCATGACCGTAAGGCATCTTGTCATCAAATTCATAGAAAGGAACCTGTACCCATTCCCCATTGACTTTTTTATTGCGAACACTTTCTTTATAGACATTGATCTTGCAGACATCATGAAGCAAGCTGACAATCGCAATCGATTCATCACTATACTCCATACCATAAACATCTTTGACCCGGTTTCGGCTTAAATAATCTTTTAAACAGCTAAATACGTGCAGGCTATGATCGACCAGGCCGCCGGGATAATTGCCATGAAAGCGAGTACTGGCCGGCGCTGTGAAAAAATCAGATTTTGCGCTGCATAAATAGTCTAAAAACTCTTGGGATCCATCCCGTTGAATATATTTTTTATAAGTTTCAATAAATTCTTCTTTTCTATTCATAACACTCATCTTTTCTATCAAACAATACTTTATGTATACCCCATATCGTAGCTGCTCCAAAGCCAATCCAGGATACGAACTGCAGGATGGCTAAGATACAAAAATAGGGATCGATCATCATACAGGTAAAAATTTCACTCATGAATATACCTTCTTTCTATGATTTCAGTATAAATCATAATTCGACATCATTTATGTCATATAGTCCCCTGTATTTAATCTATCCCTTGTTTTATAAAAAAAGTCCCAAGGAGCTGAGATCTTTCCCTGTGTGTACAGGTGGGTGACCTGTGTTAAGTCTTAGGATCCCCACTCGTAGCGGGTCTTCAACACAAAATAACAACGTCCGGTCTCCCTTATCTCAAAGTGTAGGAAAAATGCGTTGTCCTTGGGCAGTTTCATCATAGCCGACTTTGACAAATAAAGCAAGTCTTGACATTTTAGAATAGCTATGTTTATTCCTTTTTTGCCGACAAAAATGATTGTTTTTATAGTTGAACTCCCAAGTGAATCGAATATACATTTCATTCTCAAGGAAACGGATTTTGTAAAAATCAAAAACAATCGTTTATCTTATATATGCAATAACATTTGCTCTACAAGAAATAAACAATAAAAGGACACTTACCATGCATTTCATGGTTGTGTCCCTGAATTGAAAATTAGTCTTCGACTTTCTCTTTTTCTGTAATCTGAATGTGCAACTCTTTTAACTGTGCCTGATCAACCGGTGTCGGTGCTTTGGACATCGGACATTTCGCATTGGCATTTTTCGGGAATGCGATAACATCACGAATGGAGTCACTTTCTGTTAAAATCATCGCAATACGATCCAAACCAAAGGCCAATCCTCCATGTGGTGGTGTACCATATTGGAAGGCATCGATAAAGAAGCCGAATTTATCTTTGATCTGTTCTTCAGTAAAACCTAACAATTCAAAGATTTTCTCCTGCAGCTTGTTGTCATAGATACGAAGGCTTCCTCCGCCCAATTCATATCCATTTAAAACGATATCATACGCATTGGCACGAACCGCTTCAATATCGGTATCCAATAAGGAAATATCTTCTTCCATTGGCTGTGTAAATGGATGATGAAGTGCCTGATAACGCCCTAACTCTTCTGAATATTCAAACATTGGAAATTCCGTAACCCACAAGAATGAAAATTCATTCTTTTTCTTTAATCCAAGCTGTATACCAATTTCATTACGCAGGGCACCAAGAACAGTACAAGTTCTAGACCATGTATCACTAACGATAAATACACAATCCTGATCCTTTAGATTTAAAGTTTCATATAATGCTTTTACTTCATCATCTGACAAAAATTTACGAGCCGAACCAGTTAAATCTTGATCTATGGCTTTTAAAACTACAAGCCCTTTGGCTCCATTCTTTTTCGCAAGGTTGGTAAAGGCATCGATTTGTTTTCTGGTGATATGGGCAAAATCTGGTACAACAATGGCTTTGATGCTTCCTTTGGCTTCGACAACTGATTTAAAGACACCAAATTCTGTATGTTCAAAAATAGATGTGATTTCCTGTAATTCCAATCCAAATCGATTGTCTGGTTTATCGCTACCATAACGATTCATTGCCTCTTTATAAGTCAGACGTAGGAATGGAGTTTCAATATCCAAGCCTTTGACTTCCTTCATCAGCTTCTTCATCATTTCTTCCATCATGGTCAAAATTTCGTTTTCGGTTAAGAAGCTGGTTTCAATATCAACCTGTGTAAAGTCGGTCTGACGATCGGCTCTTAAATCTTCATCACGAAAACAACGCGCAAACTGATAATAGCGCTCAAAGCCACTGATCATTAAAAGCTGTTTATAAAGCTGTGGTGATTGTGGTAATGCATAGAAACTTCCCGGATGTACGCGGCTTGGCACTAAATAGTCACGAGCTCCTTCCGGTGTACTTTTTCCAAGCATTGGTGTTTCGATTTCAATAAAGGCATGGTTGTCTAAGTAATCACGCATACTTCGTGTAATCTGATGACGCATCATCAATTTCTTTTGCATAATCGGACGTCTTAGATCCAAATAACGATACTCTAAGCGTGTATCTTCTAAAGCATCGGTTTCGTCGGCAATGATCAAAGGCGTCGTTTTTGCCTCATTGACAACCGTTACTTGATCAACCTGTACTTCAATATCGCCGGTTGCCAAATCCGGATTCTTATCCTTTCGTTCTACGACCGTTCCGGAAACCGATAATACATATTCGTTACGCACATTTTTTAAAGTCTCACTGAATGTTTCATCAAAAAGCAGTTGGCAAATTCCACTGCGATCCCGCAAATCGATAAAATTTAACTGTCCGAAGTTTCTTTTTTTAGAAACCCATCCGACTAAATCCACGTGCTGACCAACATGGCTTAGTCGAAGTTCTCCGTTTGAATGTGTTCGTTTCATTCCTCTTCCTCCTGGTGATGATGTTCATGTTCTTCTTCCATGTGGGCATCCACATAGCCAATCAACGTTTCACGCGCAATAGTTTCCTGCGTTTTCTCTTTCAGGTTTTTGATCGTGATTGTCTGATCCTGTGCTTCCTTATTTCCCAACAACAAAGCAAATTGTGCATGACTTCGATCCGCTGCCTTAAACTGCCCCTTAAAACCACGTCCTAACATATCCATTTCACAGCGATATCCATAGGCTCTTAGCTCTGTTAGGGCTTTAAAAGCATACGTTCTGGCCTCTTCATCCAGACACATCACAAAGACATCCAGATCCGGTTTTTGGCCTAGTTCGATTCCTTCTGCTTCCAAAGCAATCAGTAAACGCTCCATTCCTAAGGCCCAACCGATACCGCTCATGGCTTCCGGTCCACCAAAATATGGAATTAAACCATCATAGCGGCCCCCTGCCAAAACAGTGGATTGTGCGCCCATTTCTTTATTTAAAGAAACGATCTCAAATACAGTGTGTGTATAGTAATCTAAACCACGCACCAGTTGATCATCAATTTCATAGGGAATCTCCAGTTCATCCAATAATGCACAAACTGTATCAAAATAAGACTTACTTTCCTCGTTTAAGTAATCTTTCATTTTTGGTACATGTTTCATGCACTCTTTGTCTTTATCCACCTTACAGTCTAAAATACGCAAAGGATTTTGTTCATAACGACGTTTACAATCCGAGCATAATTCCTCTTTGTAGGGTGCAAAATAATCTTTTAATGCCTGTCGGTAATTAGCTCTGGAATCATCATCGCCTAAAGTATTCAAACAAACCTTTAAGTCCTGTAAGCCTAAAGCCTTTAAAATAGAAAAAGCCAAAGCAATGGTTTCTACATCCGTATAAGGACTTTTATTTCCCAGACATTCTACGCCAAACTGATTAAAGATACGAAGTCTTCCCTTTTGCGGGCGTTCATGTCTTGCCATTGGGCCCATATAATATAACTTAACAGGAAGATCCGGATTGGCATACATCTTATTTTCGACAAAGGAACGAACGACACCGGCAGTTCCTTCCGGACGAATCGTTAACGAAGTTTTTGAGTTCTCCAGTTTGAAGGTGTACATTTCCTTATTGACCATATCACTGGAATCATTTTCTCTTTTAAATACATTCGTGTGTTCAAAAATTGGTGTACGAATCTCATCATAGTTATACAAATAACAGAATTCTCTTAATGTTCTCTCTAAGCTTTGCCAGGCATAGCTTTGTTCAGGAAGAATATCCTGACATCCTCTTGGTATCTGGTACGACATAGTTTCACCTTTCTTTCTATAAAATAAAAAACGCCCTTATATAAGGACGTTTTCACGCGGTACCACCTTACTTCATACACAAAGTGTATGCACTTATGTCTTAACGCGACCAACGATCAGCTTTTCACTGATTTCTCCAAAGTGTCCCATCTGTAACCCATCCGATCTTTTCACCAGCCAGATCTTCTCTACATCTGTTTTACAGATTTCTCTTCTTCAACGAATTAGTTTAAATTATCTACATTATGATATACGTTCTGTACATCATCTACATCATCCAACAATGTCACAAGGCGTTTGAACAAATCCAAATCTTCTCCTTCTAAAGAAACTGTTTCGTTTGGAACCATCTTATTTTCTAGGATTTCAAACTTAACACCCGGAATCAATTCTTCCACAGCTTCTTTGGCATCATCCAACTGTGTCGGATCAACTGTAATTGTCATATATCCATCTTCAATTTCGATTTCTTTTAGATCGATATCTTTACTGATCAGACAATCCATCATCGCTTCTTCATCATCGTACTGAATTACGATAACACCTAAATGTTCATACCCAAAGCTTACAGATCCACCAACGCCTAATTTCGCATGGCTTTTGTTGAAGCAGGCACGAAGGTTTGCAATCGTACGATTAGGATTATCCGTCAAACAATCAATGATAATGGTACTTCCACCACCGGAACCAAAGCCTTCATAACGGGCACTGGAATAATTTTCGTCGGCACTGGATTTTGCCTTATCGATCGCTCGTTTGATAACATCAGCCGGAACGTTATTCGCTTTTGCACGTTCAATGGCTTTCTTTAAAGTCTGGTTCATATCCGGGTTTGGATCCCCGTTTTTGGCAGCTACCAAAATTTCTTTTGAATATCTTGAATAGATCTTAGCTTTCTGGTTCGCTGTTTTCTGCATGGCAGCAGCACGAACTTCAAAATGTCTTCCCATAGTTTCTTTTCACCTCAAATACCTTTCTAGTATAGCCTAAAGACTTTTAATTTTCAATTGTCTCATATCGTTCAATGATCTTTTGTACAAGCGGATGTCGCACTACATCATCCGCACTCATCTGTACAAAGGCAATACGATCGATTCCCTTTAAGATTTGTGTAGCCTGTACAAGCCCCGACTGCTCTTTTCGAATCAAATCGATCTGTGTGACATCTCCGTTGATGATCATTTGTGCATTTTGACCCATACGCGTCAAAAACATCTTCATCTGTGCCTGTGTCGTATTTTGTGCTTCATCTAAGATTACGACAGCTTTATTCAATGTTCGCCCACGCATAAAGGCCAATGGCGCCACTTCGATGACTTGTTTTTCCATGAATCGTTCTACGGTTTCCACACCTAACATATCATATAAAGCATCGTATAAAGGACGAAGATACGGATCGACCTTATCCTTCATATCCCCTGGCAAGAAACCAAGTGATTCTCCGGCTTCTACGGCAGGTCTAGTCAGAATAATCTTTTCCACTTCTTCTTTCTTGAGCTGCATGACTGCATAGCAGACCGCAAGATAGGTTTTACCGGTACCGGCCACACCGGAAGCAAAAATAATATCGTTATGGAAAAACGCATCACATAAGATAGCCTGTCCTAAAGTCTTTGGATAGATCAACTTACCGGACTTGGTCTTCGCGATCGGCTGTAAATGACTGAGATCAAATTGATCTAGCTGATGATTCTTTGCCAAACGACAAAGATAGTTTACATCTTGTTCATTTAACTTATGCTTGGATTCGATTAAATCAAAACAGGTAGAAACTACTTGTTGAATCTCATCAAATTGTTCTGAATCAAACTTGAGCTGCTGATCTCGAAGGATAAAGTCCGTTTTAAAAGCTTTACGGAGCACCTGCAGGTGTACATCCTGATTTCCTACAAAGATCTGTATTGCGTTTACATCATAATTTGATAAATCGATCGTTTTAAATGCCATATGCTTCTCCTAATATAAAAAAATCTGCATAATGCAGATTCTTATTTTCCTCTACGTGCTTTACGTGCAGCTTCAGATTTTAACTTTCTGCGCACACCTGGTTTTACGTAAAATTCTCTTTTTCGGGCCTCAGCAAGGGTGCCGTTTCGAGATACCTGACGCTTGAATCTTCTTAATGCATCATCAAGCTGTTCGTTCTCTTTAAGAACTACCTTTGGCATTTGATAACCTCCCTTCCTGAGCAACAACCAAAAGAATTATAGCAAACTCCCTTTTTCATTTCAACTGTTTTTCGAAAACTTTAGGGGAATAAAACGTATGAAATACCAACGTTAAAGAAGAAAGATGGCAGAGCCATCCTACCATCTTTCTATTAGAACCCTTTTCGTTTGATAAACCAGAGCACAATCAACATCACAATGCTTGTGACAGCCAAGACAATAACCGTAGTAGAACCAAAGGATTCACTGGTTGGTGTAGAAGACTTCTTTTGCTTAGAATAAGAAGGTGCATTCTGTGTATTGGTAATCACAAAACCTTCATCCATGTTTCCCTGCATTGTGCAAGTGTAACCCTCTTGTTCTTGTTCTAAGACATCATACTGTATCTTATGACCATCTATTGGATCATACATCGGTAAGTCTTCAAACGCATATGTCCATCCGCTTTCTTTTGTCATTACCACCGTTTGTAGAGTCTTGTCATCCTGGCATAAAACGATGGTCGCAGATTTTCCTTCTTGACCTACCCATTTCTTGGTTACTGTAATCGTACGAGTGCTGATGTTGGTATTTGTTAGTACAAAACCTTCAATCATATCCCCTTGTACTGAGGAAGAATAATCCGATAATTCTTGTTCCTGTATACTGTAAACAATTTCATGCCCATCTCTTGGATCGTATTTGATCAGATTCTTAAAAGAAGACTTCCATTCATTCGCTTCCTGCAAGGTCAAAGTCTGATCCGTTAAAGTTCCATCTTTGACAAGCGTAACTTGTACAAAGTCCTGTTTCGGCCCAATCCAAACTTTAGAAACAGCTATTTCCCGTTTCTCTGTATTTATATTCGTAACGACAAAACCGTTTTCCATATCACCACGAACAGATGATGTATAATTCTTTCCTGCTTCCTCTTGAATGGAATAGGCGATAGGATTTCCGTTTTTATCATTGACTGGTAAGTTTTCGACACTTGTTTTCCAACCATCGGCTGCCTTTAAGACTACCGTTTGACCTGTATCCTTCTCATTGGCCAAAATATGAACCGACACTTCCTGAGCATTTTGCGGTCCAATCCATTCTTTTTGAAGACGCATCGTTGTTCTTGGTACATCATTTTGAATCACGATCTTTTGTACGTCCCCATCATTTTCCAGTTCCTTGACTGTAAAGTATGTCTTCGCATCCGATTTTACATACCCCTCCGGTGCTGTAACTTCCTGAAGATAATATTTCTTACCAATAAATAAATTCGGAAGTGTGGCAATTCCATCATGGTTTGTTGTAATATCGGACAAAATCAGCGTATCACTTCCATTTTCTCCGGTACCTTCTTCGTATAGATTAAAAGTGGCCCCAAATAATTTATACGAATCATCTTCTATGTTCACTTTTTCCACTAATACATCTCGTTTTGGATACGTTACCTGCACTTCGGTTCGCAAAGCTTCCATAAAAGATGTTCCCTCATTCAAAGTATACGCAAAGGAGTTATATGCCTTGTCTCCATCCTGAATCTTAGGATCATTGACAATTTGATTGTGTGTAACGATATACGCATTTTCTCCCACCGGTATCGTTTGTCCTTTCTTTAGGACAGCCTTGATCATCGTGACCTTGCTCATATCATCGGCCGAGCTTGACCAGTTGGCCTTATAGTTTTCCTGTGTCGTTTGTTTAACCGGATCCGTTGAATAGTAATAATCAAATTTACTATTGTCCTCTATGGAAAGAAGCGGTGTTGTAAATGAAGAACCACGAGCCGGATACTCACCAAGATCGTTATGAACAATCGCATGATCCCCCTTATCCGGTAAGATATCTAGAATTTCCAGCTGATCGATCGGTGCATTGGAGTTATTCTTTAGTACCCATCGATAATCAATATTATCCCCAATCGTTGCCTTGCTGCCAAGAGAGGAGGCATATTTGGAATCCGGCTCCGAAGTCAACTTCACTTCCTTGATAGATGATATAACCTTTGGCGGATAGATGGTAAAGGAAGAAGAATTAAAATTTGTAAACTTTGTCGGATCATCTGGTCGATTGGCTCCATCTTTTAAGATCGTACTCCATACCCCACTTGGTGTCGAATCTTGTAGAATCCCATATTGATTGCCGTTTGGATCCACACCAATCTTATTATTATCGTAAGACATACAAGAATATATAGTATATTTTCCAATATCCAGTCGAGTTGTGACGGTAAAGTTCAAATAGATCCAATTTTCCAGCTTTTGATTCAACGTTCTATTTAGCTTGGGTATATTTATGGATTTTGGCTTGGCGATAACTAAATTCATGCCATCTCTATATCCACGAATGACTTCGACACTTTCAAATGTAATTGTATTTTTTATGGGTTCTAGTCCATCCGGGACTAAATAATAAACATATAAATTTTTCGGCTCTGTTGCCTCAGAAAAATTTCCGATCCTAAAATGTCTGTATGCCACCCTTGTAGAAATTTTATCGTTGGCAAAAAACTGGCTTCCATTTTCGATAGATAGATTAGCATAACAAGTAATTTTTTCCATCTGCATGCGAATAATATCATAGGTCGAGACAGATTGACGACTATCATTTGTGGAAGTAAGCTCAGTATCATCGGCAAACTTATAGTATCTGGTTGTAATCGAGGTATTCCCATAATCGTAACCGCGTTCCACCGATGCCTCTTGGTGTGCATCGAGTTTTTCTTTTAAAGTTTGGTAAGTAGATTCTTTTACACGGCCAATGACATCCGAATAGATGGCATACTTGCAGCGTTCGATTTGATCTTTCCCTTTCAAAGTCACTCCACCATTGGGATAAACAAATTCTACTTTTATATAATTTTCTGTGTTTGAAAGTGTCTGCCAATCTTCACCATCAAAAGAAGCGTCATAGGAAAAATCTATATGGATCGGTACATTATCACTGATCAGCACCTTTTGTCCGGATGAAGTAATTCCATACGCTTTTGTTCCGGTTAATTGCTCCTTCATCCATTTCGCATATTCCTCATTTAAACCTATCACCATTAAACGAATTTGATGCGGTTCCACATAAGAACTGATATCCACCCTGGAATCTTTGATGGTCAATTCGCGAATACTCTCATCTTCTCTATTGGCATTCGATAAAGACCAGTTGCTGATATTTTTTAAAGTATAGCGCATACGATGTGTATACAAATAATCCTTATTATAGGAAATGGTCGTGTACATAAGTTGATTCTCGATTGCTCTATATGACCCATCAATCGATTGATAATCTTTATCAATGATTTTTTCATATTTACTATTTCGCCAATCAGGACTGGCACCAGTTGGTTTTGGTTTGGGTACTTCTTTTAAGACATAATAAGGTATACTGCAGTAACCAGTATTTGGTCCTAAATCATTTTGGACGATACCATTGACAACCGGCTGTACACTAAAATCGACTCTAAATTTTTTTGACTTGTTGGAGGCATCATAACTGGATAAATCAATGCCGCCCAGATCCAAGGTAATTGTTCGATAATATGTATTATATCTTCTTAGAGTATTATCATATCCATCATTAAACTTATCTCTAGGAATATCTCTATAATATCGATTCGTTTCTGGCTCATACATCCAGCCCGTATTTTCTTTCACCTTGGTTCCCTCGGGAATCGTCGCATATAGGCGTCTATCACGTGGATCATTTTCATTCCAATTAACACTGTTGTAATAGGCTATAAAATCCACATACGTACCTTCTTTGATCACAAAATCAGAATCCACTTCTTTAATCAATTGTGATGTTCCAAAAGCATTACGTGGCAACCTTTCGATAGTGGCCTTGGCCTTAATGATCTGGGTACTGTCCTGTGTCAATTTTTTACCATCTTTATTAAAGAACTGTTGGGTGATTATATGTTGTGAATTATTGATAACTTGTCCCGGTATAAGCTTTACACGTAGGGGAGTACCCCCATTGTAGCCGCCATATAAGGTCTTATACGTTAAGACAATCTGATAATCGGTATCCGTTTCTTTGATTTCTAAGTTCTTAAATTTGTCAAAGGACGTGGAAACTTCACTTTCTCTTGGTTTTTGAAACGATGCCTTTGGTAAGGAGACAATGGTATAAGCGCCTTCGGGTACAACGGTATTGTTTCCGGATATAGAAATGTTGTCATAGACTGTTATAATTTCACCACCATAATAAGCATCACTGGTACCGGGTGCTAAATTGATGGAAGAATCATAGTAATCGGTTGAACTGGATGGTTCTTCAACTTCTTCTGCCGGCTGTTCTTCCGGTGTAACTACAGCTTCCGGCCGGATAGTCTCGTTTGTTTCTGTATGGGATACTATCAAAGCGTAAATACTGAAGGAGGAACTTTCAAATGTAATTATTTTTTTATTGCTATCGAACGTTGCAAGTTCTTCTTTTTCAGGCTTAGCATTTTTATCTGGTAAATGATACAAAGTGGCTTTTGTATCTTTGGATAGATCCAGATTTTGCAGGGTAATGGATATCTTTTGTTTTGGTTCTATATGATGCAAGTTCTCTGTATAGAAATCAAAATCAAGCGCGATTACCTCTTCCTTTTTGATGGTTTCATCCTGTGCATATAGAAGATCATAAATCGTATTGACATCTACTTTTTGGATATCCACTTGTATCCCCTGTGGAAATGCACCAGAAGGTGCATTTACTTTTACCGTTGGTCCATCTTTTATATCGATGGACTTTTCAAAGGCAGGAAATTGTTCTTGTTCAACTGGTTCTTCTGCGGTGGTTTGTGGTATTGAAACTTCATGATTTTGACTCGGCTCATTGACCACCGGTTCTTCTACTTCTGGCTCTTCTGGAACAATTGTTTCTTCAACCGGTTCTTCGATGGATTTACCAACATCCGATGGATTGTCTATAGGAATCTTTTCTTCCTGTGCCCATACGTTAAACCCCGGACTGGTGATCGTATTACAGGCCAGTAGTACAGTTGTCAAAAAAGTGGTGGATAATTTCTTAAAACGTTTCATACTCTTTCTCCAATGTCATTAAGTTAAGCAAAACATGATCTTATG
>NZ_JAXKBY010000208.1:0-2655 GCF_036552745.1 Faecalicoccus sp. | reverse complement strand
TTTCTTCATCAAAATCAAAATGTGAATTGTGAAGGGGAATATTTGTTCCTGTGCCTAAAAAGAAGAAGACGCCCGGTACATATTGTTGATACCAGCTGAAGTCCTCGGAAATCATTTCATGGGTATCTAAAATCAATAGAGAATCCAGGATCGTATGTACCTTTCGTACAAGCTTTTTATCGTTGAATACGACAGGATAGCCCTCACTGATGGAAAACTCGAATCTAGCTTCTTGATACGCTTTTGCACAACTATATAGCTGTTCCTTTAGATATTGGTAGATATCCTCATCTAAGGAGCGCATCGTACCTTCTAAATGACAATGATCACTGACTACATTTCGTACTGTTCCGCTTTCTATTCTTCCAAAGCGAAGTAATCGGGCATACTTTGGATCAATCTGGGATTCCATTTGATAGAGGTCTAGAAGATAACGGGCACCGATTTCCAGAGCGTCGATTCCTTCTTTATATTTGGCCGCATGACTGGTCTTTCCGAAAATATCGATGTTTACCTCACTGCTTCTTGCCATCATAGGCCCCGGGATCGTGGCAATCTGACCGGCAGGAAGAAAGGGCCAAAGGTGTGTGCCATAGATTTCTTTGACTTTATATTTTTCTAAGATACCTTGTTGACACAAAAGCTTGGCACCGCCGGGTGATTCTTCTCCGGGTTGAAAGATCAACAGTACATTACAGGAAAGCTCTTTATAAAAGGTATTGAGTTCCTGGGCAAATCCCAGCAACAAGGCCATATGGCCATCATGTCCACAAGCATGCATACATCCTTCATGTCCGCTTTTAAAAGGAACCTCTGTCATCTCTTTAACAGGAAGAGCATCCATATCACTGCGAAATGCAATCGTAATTGGCTTTTGGTTGTCAAAATAGGCTACAACAGCACTTTCAATCGGTGATTCGATCTGGCAATCCAGCCCATCTAAAGCTTGCAGGATATATTGCTTGGTCTTGGGTAGTACAAGTTCTAACTCAGGAATCTGATGAAGATCCCTTCTATATTTTCTCACTTTTTCTAACATAGAGTTATTTTATCGAAAAATTTGAAAATTTTCAAAAGCTATTTACATTTTCTTTCATATTATGTATAATTCTTTCATGATAGAGGCGCAAAGACGATGAAAAAATGGAAAGCCGGCAGGCATTTGATCCATTTTGGGGGCAACTTTGCCGAACTGTTTTTTCAGGCATGAACAAACGGTGGGCCGATAAAGAATATTTATCGGACTGTCTACGGATGTAGGAGGGCTATCGCACGATTTTGATCGTACCGACAGGATAGTCTATCCTGTCTTTTTTCATAGGAGGGCTTGAGTATGGATGCCGTTTTAAAGATTGGCGGAGTTCCGGTTACCGAATTAAAAGAAAGATATGGAACACCGCTCTATGTATATGATGAAGAAAAACTGCTTCATCAATGCAGGCAATATAGTCAATATTTTAGCTGCGATGCCTTTGATACCGAAGTGCTTTATGCGTCCAAGGCATTTAGCTGTATAGAAATGCTTCGTCTAGTTAAAAATCAGGGACTCAGTGTTGATGTTGTGTCAATGGGAGAGCTGTTTACCGCATTAAAAGCCGGTATATCACCTGATCGCATCTATTTTCATGGCAACAATAAGACTTTGGAAGAGATTCAATATGCGCTGGATAATCATGTTCAAACGTTTATTGTCGACAATTTACAGGAAGCGTATTTATTGGTGGAAGAGATGAAAACAAGAGATTATGTTCTGCATGTTTTATTACGAATCAATCCTTGTATTGAAGCCCATACGCATGCTTATATTCAAACGGCCAATATAGATTCCAAATTTGGCATTCATTTAGAATCGATATCGCAAATTGTAGATCTGATCCAAACACTGAAACAATCGAATCATATTGTCTTTGATGGATTTCATGCACATATTGGATCGCAAATCTTTGAAAAAGAAGCTTTTGTCAAAGAAATCGAAACGATGTTTTCTTTAATCGATACAATGCAGAAAAAGGGTATTTTATGTAATACTTTGAATTTAGGTGGTGGCTTTGCCGTACATTATACCGATGAAGATCAACCGATTCCGATTTCCGTTTTCAGTTCTGTGATTTTGGAAACCTGTCAGAAGATGCAGGAATTGTATCATACAAACATTCAGAAAATCTTAATCGAACCGGGACGAAGTATCGTTGCCGAAGCGGGATCGACTTTATATACAGTCGGTTTTATCAAAAAGACACCACATAAAAAATATGTATTTGTAGATGGCGGTATGTCTGATAATATTCGTCCCAGCTTATATCAGGCAAAGTATGAGGCCGATATTGTCAATCATATGGATCAAAAGAGAACCGAAATAGTTTGTGTAGCCGGAAAGTGTTGTGAATCAGGAGATATCTTGATCGATTCCATTGCCTTGCCACCTTGTGACAGCGGTGATCTTTTGATGGTCTATTCGACCGGTGCTTATGGTTTCAGTATGTTTAATAACTACAATCGAAATTTACGTCCGGCCGTTGTTTTTGTCAAAGAAGGGAACAGTCGCCTGGTTGTAAAACGAGAAACGCTGCAAGAGCTTGTGAGAGGGGATGTGTGTGATGAAGATCCCGTTTAGAAAATATCATGGATGTGGAAATGATTTTATCATCGTACAGG
>NZ_JAXKBY010000207.1:0-5765 GCF_036552745.1 Faecalicoccus sp. | reverse complement strand
GTTTGGTTAAATTGGTTTTGTAGCATAACTAAATTATACTACAGACAAAAAGGACTGGAGTTTCAATTTAAGGAATTCCAGTCCTTTTTTAGATCTAACTTTTAACTGTTAGACCCCCTATTTTTTTGTACAACTTTTGGATTATTTCTAAAGAGTTTTAGATGATCTGATCATATGTAAAATAGTATCGGCAGGTATCTTATTTGAAATATTATCCTGAGTAATATCATTATGTTGATGGACTTTCAAAAATAGAAAAGAATTGGAAGTTTGGCATTAAGAATCTGGAATCATAAAGAAAAAAGATATAGACAGAAAAACAGAAAGGATAGAAATACAGGCTCTGCAAAAATGATTTTAATATTTTGCCGATAAAAAAATCCCGACTGTTGTGTCGGGGATTATCTTTGTTGGTCGATGCTTTGATACCCATAGAAAGGATGTACGGTTTGAATAGCCAAAGATGTATATTTGAAATCTTCTAGTTGTTCTTTCTGTACTCGAAAATCGGTGATCAACAGATCGAACACATCTGCTTTGGCAACGCTGAACTGGTGGATATTGGCAACTTTGGTCGCATCAGCTAAGAGAATCTTTTTTCCCGTGCAGCGAGAGATCATCGCTTCATTGATGGAAACTTCCGGCAGGATGGCTGTTGTCATTCCGATTTCGGCATCAATACCGCTGCAGCCTAAAAAGCTCTTGTCGGCAGAAACGCGGTTGACGTTGTTTAAGGCAAAATCACCGACCATGCTTTCTTTGGGATATCGTATTTCTCCGCCGGTCAAGACAACAGTGATTTTTGGATCATGATCGATGAATAACGCTTTTCCATTATTGGTAATGACGGTCACGTGCTTGTCATGAATGTACCGAAGCATCAATAGCGCAGTTGAACTGGTGTTGATAAACATCGTGTCGCCCTCTTCTACCAGATTTGCCGCATATTTGGCGATCGCATGTTTATAAGGCTCATTATTGTCTTTGATCTGGTCGTTATCGACAAAGGACTGAATCAGTCTGGCTCCGCCATAATAGCGGATAACAGCTCCCATATCTTCCCAATATTGCAGATCGCGGCGTATGGTCAAAGGTGCTACATTAAGTTCTTTTGCCAGCTCTTCCACGTTCACTTTTCCTTGTATTTGTATCTTTTCCATGATTTTTTTACGTCGTGCATCGACGATTTCTTTACTCATTTTCATGATTTACCACCTCGATGATTTTTGAAGTTCCTCCGATTTCCCGAATCTTTTTTATACATTCTTCTTCCATGGAACGATTGTGCATGACTCTGCAAAGATTGCTGAACTGGTAATAATAATGAAGCTTTTCACGATTGTTCATGTTTTGTGTATTTGTCTTTTTAAAGCAGTTAAAGCTTTGCTTGTAGTCTTTTCTACTAAATAAGTAAAGGGCATCAATAAAGTCCCAATTATATAAAGGTGATAATTTGTGTCCCTTTACTTTGGCATCTTTCATACGGATGATCTTTGTATATTCTTCCTGAACAATTTTTGTATCTTTTAATAGAAAATGTGCATATAACTGGTTATAATGCCAGATCAGAAGATTATCTATATTTTGATGAAACATTTTATAATGAGTTTCCAATGTTTTTAACAGTGAAGAAGCATCTAACATATCGGCATAATACAAAGTGTCATAAATCACCTTAGAAGAATTATAAGCCTTAAATATATCTTTTTTTAAAAGATCATCATATTCTTTTTTCCCTTTTTGCGGCATCGCATCATAGGCAATCGTTTGAATTGCGTGTTGATATAAATGACGTAAATATTCAGCATAAAGCGCTATGGAAAATATCAGGATAAAAAGTATGCCAAATAATAATTTTTGACTGAACTTTTGTGCCGTCATGATAATATAGATAGAATAGATGATATAAATGATGCCCATAATAAAGTTGCGGGCTTCCTGTGGAAATGCGGCTCTTTTCATGGTGATGCCTCCTTATACTCGTATTATATGAATAAGAGTTCGTAAAGTCAACGAAAATTATTCAATTAAATATTCATATAAAATAAAGTAAGCGATTACAACAATCATAAAATAGTTAAAACGTTCATAAAACGTGGTTGTCGTTTATTTCGAATTTTATTATAGTAAGACTGTCAAAACAACCATGGTTATTTGAAAGAGGAAAGAAGGGCAAAACGAGAATGAGCAAAGTAGATGAGATCACAAGAGAATCCTGGATCTTAGGCACATTCCCGGAATGGGGAACTTGGCTTAATGAGGAAATAGAACAGGAAGAAGTAAAACCGGGTACGGTGGCAATGTGGTGGTTAGGCTGTACCGGAATTTGGTTTAAAACACCACAGGCAAACATTACTGTCGATCTTTGGGCCGGTAATGGAAAAAGAACGCATGGCGATGGCAAAATGAAGGTAGGACATCAGATGGCAAATATGTGCGGATGTCGAAACATGCAGCCAAATTTAAGAGCTGTACCTTTCGTTATCGATCCATTTGCGATCAAACAGGTGGATGCGGTATTGGCTACACATTATCATCAGGATCATATGAGTGCAGAGTATGCCAGTCATGTTTTAAAAAGTGGTATGATGACTACAGATGAAAATGGAAAAGAAATGCCGGTTCCTTTTATCGGACCAAAAAAATCGGTCGAATTATGGCAAAAATGGGGTGTTCCGGCCGATCGATGCCTGACGGTTCGACCTGGAGATACCATTAAGATCAAAGATATCGAAATTGTTGTTTTGGATTCTTTTGACAGAACATGTATTGTCACAACGGATTCTACAGGCCCAGATCGTGAAGACCTCAGAGGAAAATGTCCAACAGATATGGATGATAAAGCGGTGAATTATCTGATCAAGACACCGGGCGGAAATATTTATCATTCCGGCGATTCTCATTATTCGATCTATTATGCGAAACACGGAAAAGATCATGATATCGATGTCGCATTTGGATCGTATGGAGAAAACCCTGTTGGAATGCAGGACAAAATGACTTCCATTGACATTTTGCGTATGGCGGAAGCTTTACAGACAGATGTAGTGATTCCAATCCACTATGATGTTTGGACAAATTTTAAAGCGGATCCACAGGAAATCAATTTGTTGTATAACTACAAAAAAGATGTGCTGGATTACAAATTCCATCCGTTTATTTGGGACGTAGGAGGAAAATATGTATATCCGACAGATAAGAACAAACGTATGTATCATTATCGCCGCGGTTTTGAAGATTGTTTTGAAGAGGAACAAAATATCCCATATCGTTCCTGTCTGTAATGCTTAAGGAAATTGTAGAAAAAGGGTTTTACACTTTTAAGGATTCATTCGCATCCTGGGAAGATGCAGTTCGCGGCAGTTATGAACCATTACAAAAGTGTAAGATAGTCGATGACACTTATATCAATAATGTGATCGAATGCGTAAAAAAATATGGACCATATATAGTCATTGTTCCAGGAATTGCCATGCCTCATTCAACAGAAGGCGCTGATGGATGTTATGGAACAGCGATATCTTTTATGAAAGTGGAAACACCGGTCGATTTTGATCCGCAGGACGAAGAGAAAAAGGCAACCTTGTTTTTCTCTTTGGCAGCCATGGATCATGAAGAACATCTAAAGAATATTCAAGCTTTGATGGAAACGTTAATGAATGAAGACATCGTCGAAGCATTGAATCGATGTAAGACACCGCAGGAACTAAAAGAAATCGCAGATCAGTTTGAATCATAATAATATAATTAGATAATAGGAAAGGTATAGGTTATGAACATAATAATGGGTATTTGGGATTTTTTTGCGGCCAATATCCTGACACAGCCGGCATACTTTATAGGGCTGATCGTCTTTATTGGATATTTATTGTTGAGAAAACCGGTATATGAAGCATTTTCAGGATTTATCAAGGCGACCGTTGGATATATGATCCTGGCGGTAGGTTCCGGTGGTTTGGTTAACAACTTCCGTCCTATTCTGGTTGGATTAAAAGATCGCTTTAATTTAGATGCCATGGTTATCGATCCATACTTTGGACAAAATGCGGTAACGGCAGGTTTACAGGAACAGTTTGCGAGAACATTCTCACAGGTCATGTTGCTGCTGTTGATCGCATTTATCATGAACTTGATTTTGGTACGTTTAAAGAAATGGACCAAGATGCGTGCCGTATTTACAACAGGGCACGTACAGATGCAGCAGGCGGCCACAGCTTTCTGGCTGATCTTATTCTGCTTCCCAACTTTAGGGGATACACAGATTTTGTTGATCATGGCTGTTGTTCTGGGCTTGTATTGGGCCGTGGGTTCTAACTTAACGGTTGAAATCACACAGGAGTTGACCGAAGGTGGAGGCTTTGCGATTGCGCACCAACAAATGTTTGGAATTGCTTTGTTTGGAAAGATTGCAGAGAAAATGCGCTCCAGCAAATCTAAGAGCCTGGATGAATTGAAGTTTCCTGGATTCTTATCCATCTTTAATGAAAATATGGTAGCCACTTCCATTTTGATGTTCTTGTTCTTTGGTGCCATCTTGCTGGTGCTGGGGCAGGATTATCTGGTTGCCGGTGGATTTATGAAAGAAGGAGCCAATTTCTTCTTCTATATCATGACGACATCTTTAAACTTTGCGGTATATTTGGCTATCCTGCAGCTTGGTGTACGAACTTTCGTTACCGAGTTGACCAATTCGTTCCAAGGTATTTCAAATTCTTTCTTGCCAGGTGCTGTTCCAGGCATCGATTGTGCAGCGGTCTTTGGATTTGGTAGCGCCAATGCGGTAACCGTTGGATTCTTGATGGGTGCTTTAGGACAATTTATTGCGATCATGACTTTATTGTTGATGAAATCACCGACACTGGTTATTGCCGGATTTGTACCGGTGTTCTTCGATAATGCGGTCATTGCGGTTTATGCGGATAAAAAAGGTGGTATCAAAGCAGCTTTGATTCTTCCATTCATCTGTGGTCTGCTTCAAGTATTTGGATCGGCTTTGATTGCCGGTTGGGTTGGACTTGCACAATACGGCGGCTACTTAGGTATGTTTGACTGGGCAACTGTATGGCCAATGTTTACCGTTGTCATGAAGTTTGCCGGCTATATCGGTGTTGCCATTGTCGTAATCGTATTACTTGCGATTCCACAACTGCAGTATCGTTCTCATCCGGATACATATTTCCTGATTACAGAAGACTATGATGCGTATCTGGAAAAAAAACAACAAAAAGAAGCTGCGAAGCAATAATCTATAAAAAGGGAAAGAGGAGAATAGTGTGTCAAAGAAATACAAATTATTAGTTTGCTGCGGAAATGGAGCCGGCACAAGTATGATGATCAAGTTGAATGTGGAAAAGGTGACCAAGAAAATGGGGCTGGATGTACAGGAGATTCGTCATTGTGCGGTGTCTGAAGGAAAATCAGCGGCCAGTGGATACGATATCGTTCTGTGCTCTAAAAATTTTGTCAGTATGTTTGCCGATGCTGAAAAGAGGGGTACTAAGATCGTTGGCTTGAAAAATGTCATGTCAGCCAAGGAAATCGAAGAAGGATTACTCGCCGCAACAGCTGAATAACATAAAAAGCTGCCAACGGCAGCTTTTCTTATACCTATTTTTGATGAAAAAAAGGAGAAAACAAATGAAGATCGAGAAAAAACATTTAGACGATATCAAGCGCTGCTACTGCGCCAGCAATATCTGTATGAACGGTGAAAACCATATCCTTCTGGCCAGCGAGGATCCCGATATCGCCTGCAACATGTACAG
>NZ_JAXKBY010000206.1:0-4337 GCF_036552745.1 Faecalicoccus sp. | reverse complement strand
TGTTCTTATTTTATACGATGAATAAAAGCGATATTCATTCTTTTGATAAAGATCTACCCACATTTAGTACAGAAGAGCCTTATTTTTCAATCTTATCCTTCGATCAAATTTAAATCAATTTCAAACATTCTTCGCCACGGCATATTTATTGAGTCAATTTTAAAGTTATACAATGTACTGATTTTGAAATTCTCATATAATTTTTGACATCTTTTCAATATTTCTTCTTCCACCATAGATTGGCATCCTTTGAAATCATAGTAGGACAAACCATTTTTTGCCAACACTTCTTTTATGACTTCTTGTCTTACAATCGCTTGGTAAATTCCATCCTCAATATATCTATAAGTTAAATGTTTTACTAATTTTTTATGTTCTCTTAAATCCAATCCGTAAGCTGACATTGATAATACAGTTCCTAATGAATTACAATTTGTATTCCAACCAGCATATCCATATAGCTTATCTAATAAACTATGTGAATTTAATAGTTTTAATAAAGTTAAATCACTGCCATTTGAAAAAGCAGAATCGCATATGGACACTTTGTAACCCTTATCAATATATGTCTTAATGTTTAGAACAAAATCTAATACATTTCGATAACTAGTATATGACAAGTCTTGATATTCTTGATCAAAAGATTCTTGCATCACTTTACCACAAGTATTATATGCTAGAATGAGGTCCGCTTTTTCAGCATTTTCTACAATTTCTCCATTAATAATTCGTACATGATGCTTTAAGCTCTCTAAAATAGGTCTATCTTCGTATAAAGGAACAATAGTAGGACCTAATACTGCGGAGAAAAAGGGATAAACTTTTAAAGTCCTATTTAAGACTTCTTTATTCAAAATTCGGGCAAGTAATGAACTTCCCACTTCATCTGCCCCAGGATAAATAAATACTTTTTCCTCCAAATTATTCTTTTTAACATAATCAACCACTTTTTTCTGTGATATTGCCGTATAACCAAATTCACTTGAATCATCTTGTGGTATAACAAGGGTATCTACATATCCTTCTTTAACTAAGTCAACAGCAGCTAGATTAAAAGCAAGATTAAAGGTACGTCTTGATTCATAATCAAAAATAATATCATCAGGAATAGTAATATTGTTCAATTCCTTTTTTTCAATTTCATCAATTTTAAACCTTTCGGCCTTATCTCTATAATACGCCCGTTTAAATATCTGCTCTCCGTATTCTTCATAATAATCTGGCTCTTCTTCACTTGAATTATATTGAGGACATCTCATAATACATTGAAACGCAAATATCTTACATGATTTTGAAAGATTTTTAATTCTTTCTAATCTAGTATTTACCACTTCCTTAGAATAATAATGCATTCTTGATGGTAATAAACCTCCATATAACAGCATATCTAACGACAAAACTGCATATTCACAATACTGAATATTTTCTTCTACAAAATCCCAAAGTTCTTCCATCTTAGCAGGTTGCTTCTTTTGTGACAAAGTATTTTTATCTGGCACGAGTAATTGAATATCTTCCTTTGGAGATACGATCATTTGAGGAAATTTATAATTACAAGGCCTTTCATCTAAAGGAATATAAAGAATTTTCATACAATTAAATCTAAAGCCTGTTGTAAAGCTTTTTCCCCATCAATCATTCCATATACTCTCATGTCAATAACATCAACCGGCTTATCAGGAAACATTTCTTTAATATTTTGTAAAGCAAATTTCAATTGTGGTCCTATTAATACACAGTCTACATGCTCATCCACATGTCTTGCTTCACTACTCGATAAAGCCCAAATATGTACATCTAGCCCTTTATTCTTAGCAACTTGCTTCATTTTTTCAACAAGAATCGATGTTGACATACCGGCATTACAAACTAATAAAATATTTTTCATTTTCATAACCTTCTATATAACTTATAAAACTTCTCTGCTAAAAACTTTACCAGTTCTGCATTCATCAATTGATCTTCAGCATGAACCGCTAACATGGAGAACTCAATATTTTCTCCTTGTGCTTCCATTTTCACAAAATTCATATGCGCTTTATGTCCGGCTATCAGATACTCGTCTGCTTCTTCAAACATTGCATCGATGTTTTCAAAATCCTTTTTTTCACAACGATCAATAATTTCAATATAAAGCGATTTAGCTAAACCAACATTGGAAATAACTTGAAAAGCTATATTTTGAATTTCATTCATAACGACTCCTTTCCTTAATGTCAATTAATGCCTCTAAAATAGAATCACATTGCTTTGCGCTTCTACATATACCATCACCAACAAAATAAGCTTCTTTACTAACTGCAAACATTGAATAGTCATTTTCAGAGTCTCCAATCGCATAGATTTCACTGTTTGGGTATATCTTCGTTATGGCATTTCCTTTACTGACACCCTTACTTAATATCTCTAAAGAACTACTACTTGTTTTTACAGCATGTATATTTTTAAAAGTGTCATTTACAAACTTTTGTATCTTTTCAATTTCTTTCATTTTCCCAATTATCAAAAAAAGTATTATTGGTTGATATTCAATAATAAAATCATAATCCTTAATGATATGGCTTGAATCGTAATATTCTCTTGGGAAATCTGGATCCCTTTCTGAATTCCAATATCGGTTACTCACTGTATTTAATTCAATCCGAACATCATATTCTTGTAATCTTTTATATAGATTTTTTGCTTCATTTTTATCCAATAATCTTGCTTGAATTGAATTTTTTGTCTGAATAACCGCACCATTCTGCGATATCCGGCAATCTACATCCAACCCATATTTATTCACAATATAATAGATATCATGATCTAATCTTCCTGTACTTACTAAAAGTTTATAATTTTCCTTTTGAAAATCTTGTAATAATTGAATCGTTTTATTACCACCAATCACCTGATTGTTTTCGCCAATCAATGTTCCGTCTAAATCAAAGGTAATTACTCTATTGCTCATTTTGAATCTGTTTATCTGCAATCTTAACAAAAGGAATATAAATTAACACCGATACGACAAAAATAATAACAACAGTTATAGCAGCTCCAATACTTCCTCCAGATGAAAGGAAAGAATTTACAACAGGTGGTGTTACCCAAGGAACAAGCACATAAGTATAACCCATAAAACCTAATACAGTCGAAATTGTTCCAATTAGTAAACCACTTAAAGTTGATAAAATCATTGGGATAATCAAAATAGGATTCATAACCACTGGTAAACCAAACATTAAAGGTTCTGAAATATTAAAAATTGCTGGTGCAAAACCTAATTTTGCAATGGTTTTATAATCACTTCTTTTACTTACCAATAAAATTGCAATCAATAAAGCAAACATGTTCCCAGCTCCACCCATAAAAGCAACTGAATCTACAAAAGGCTTTGTAATGATTCCAGTCATTTGAGCACCAGACTGTAATGCTGCTGAATTGGCAGTTAGAGTGGCTAAATAAATAGGCTCTAGAATCGGTCCAAAAATGAAAGCCGAGTGAATTCCAAGTCCCCATAATAACATGTACAAAATATAAATAATTACTAATCCCACTGGAGAACTTACTATATTAGTAAAAGGTGTTTGTATAAATTTAAAAATTAAATCATTTAGTGGACTTCCAGCCAAGTCTGTAAAATAACGAACAATTCCAAAAATAATAATAGTAAGCATGACCGGAATTAGCTTATTAAAGGATCTTGCAATCGAAGGCGGGACTGAATCCGGCATTTTAATAATAATTTTATCAAAAGTAGACAGTTTTCTAATGATTTCGACAGTACATATAGCACTTATAAAAGCCATAAAAATAGCCGCTGCACCTGTATATTGAGTGTTGATAATTTCTATTCCTAAATCAGCATTAGTTGAAATCGGCATTAAAATAAATAATGTAACAACCGCAATAATAGGCGTTATAGTGGTGTCTTCTTTATAAGTTTCACATAAAGCTTTTGCCGTTGTAAAAGTTAAAAGAACAGACATTACAGACATTGTAGCCGGTACTATAGCATTCCCTAGCTCAGTTAATTCAAGTAATGGGAGATTAAATAATTTAGCTGTTAATCCATTTTCTCCAATGAAAACATTGTTAATCAAAATAAAAAATGAACCCACGATCATTAAAGGCATTATGGCGATAAAGCCATCTCTTATAGCCGATAAATATCTATTCATAGATAATTTATTCGCTAAAGGCAATAAAAATTTCTCAAGTTTTCCTATCATCTTTCCTTTTCCATCTTTCTTTAGTTTCTTAACAAATCATAAGTAATAAGTTATTCTGCAAATGTTTGTAGAATTAATACCAGAAAGAAGTGTTTACATTGTTATTTTGAATATTCAGTATAGTAT
>NZ_JAXKBY010000205.1:0-8958 GCF_036552745.1 Faecalicoccus sp. | reverse complement strand
GGGGGATCTTATGGCAAAAAAACACAGACATTACGGTAAACGCTTTACGATCCTGCTGGCAGCGCTTTTTGTGATTTTCTTTTTGGTCTTATGGTCTTTGTTTATCAGCGGACCAAATCGGATTTATGAAGAAACCACAAACAAAACAATAAATACGATAGAAAAAGAGGTCGAGAATATAGAAGGTTTGACATCGCATCAGTTTGATTATTTGACCTATCAGGGATATACGGAAGAAACGCTTTATTGGTTTGATGCGACAGGAAAAGAAATCACTACCCGAGATATCGGAACTTTGGATTATGATAAAGCTCGAAAAACGGCACAGGATTCTTATGGCATAGAGGCCGATAGTGTGCAACTGGGGTATGGGTATGACAACCCTGTCTATGAGATACGAGGTTCCGGCAAGCTTTTATTGTTGGATTATGATACACTGGTTCGAGTCTATGAAAGAGAGGCACGATAATGGATTGGACATCTCCTTATGTGGATCACAAGGTATGGATCTTAGATCATCTGGAATCTTTACATCTGGAGCCTAAAGAGGCTTTGGCTTTATTGTTGATCGATTATTATAACGATATGCATAAAACGATACATCATGAAATGATTGCCCAGAAGCTGCATATTGATGTAGAAGAAGTGGAAAATCTTTTTGTGACCTTGGCCGACAAAGGTTATTTGAATATCACCTATCAACAAGGTGGATTGCAATTTGATATTGAAGGTGTGTATTCACAGGAACAAAAGAAAGTGCAGGGATCGCATCGTTCATTGATCGAAGAATTCGAAGCAGAGTTTAAACGTACGTTAAGCTCTATGGAAATGGAAAGAATCTTACAGCTGGCATCTTATTATGATGAGCGTATGGTCATTTGTGCATTAAATGAAGCGGCTGTATATGAAAAAAGAAATTTAAATTATATTGAAAGCATATTGGTATCCTGGAAAGAAAAGGGACTCAGTGTAGAAGATGTGGAGAGTGGTAAGCGATGAATGCCAATGAAATACTGGATGAAATCGAAAAAAATTTTCCCAATGCGAAGTGTGAACTGCATCATGAAAGTCCATTTCAGCTTTTAGTGGCCGTTGTACTGAGTGCACAAACGACCGATGAATCGGTCAATAAAGTCACACCGGCGCTTTTTGAAGCCTATCCGACCAGTAAAGAAATGGCCAGGGCCAGCATCAGCAATATTGAACCTTATATTCGTCGCATTGGACTTTACCGAAATAAAGCTCGTTCCATATCTGCTTTAAGCAAAGATCTGGAAGCTAAATTCGATGGTATTGTGCCAAGCTCTTATAAAGATTTAATGTCTTTGGCCGGGGTGGGAAGAAAGACGGCCAATGTGGTACGCAGCGTGGCTTTTGATATTCCCAGCTTTGCGGTCGATACGCATGTCGATCGAGTATCCAAGCGATTAGGGCTTGCCAAGCCTTATGATTCTGTGGAAAAAGTGGAAGAGAAGCTGAAAAGAAAAATTGATCGGGATCGCTGGAATCAGGGGCATCATGATTTTATCTTTTTTGGGCGTTATTTGTGTACGGCACGCCATCCACAGTGTCAAAAATGTCCATTTATCTCTTTTTGCAGGAAAGACAAATTAGAAGCCTATAAACAAAAGAATGCGAAGTGAAAACTCGAATGATCGACTTAAAGAGTGTTGAAGAATTCGATTCTTTACGAAAGAATGAAAATGGTCTATTTGTTCTTGTGGGATCTCTTAGTTGTTTGCCGTGTCAGGCGTTGAAGGTTCGCATCGAACAATGGTTGATAAAACATCCGGATGTAAAAGGAATTTATATTTCACGGGATCGGTTTCTGGAACTGACAGCTCAAAATAATATCTTCTCGGTTCCTACGGTTGTATTCTATAGGCGAGGGAAAGAACAATTTCGTCAGAGTGGTTATTTTAGTTTAGACCATATATTGGAGAAAGCGGAAACCATACTACAAATGTAAAAGGTCAGGCCAGCCTGACCTTTTCTCAACTTTATTGAGCCCAAACGACCTTATTATCTTTCATTTCCTGAATACGAGCCAGTGAATAGATATCATAGCCTTTTTCTTCAATGAGCCCTCTTCCTTTCTGGAAGCTTTTTTCAATCACGATGCCGATTCCTTCGATTTTAGCATTACATTGATGAACCAAATCTTCTGCCGAAATAAAGGCTTGTCCATTTGCCAGAAAATCGTCGATGAATAAAACAGAGTCTTCCGAATTCAGACAATTGCGCTCCATACAAAGCGTATATTTTCGATTTTTGGTAAAGGAGAAAGCTTCTGTATAAACCGGATCTTTCATTGTGCTGGGTTCACTCTTTTTCAAAAAGATGACAGGCAGGTTCATTTTCAAACCGGCAAATACAGCAGGAGCGATACCGCTGGATTCGATTGTAACGATCTTTGTGAAATGCTTATCTTTAAAGTAATTGGCAAATTCGATTCCGATTTGTTCCATTAAGGCACAATCGATTTGGTGATTCAAAAAAGAATCGACCTTTAAAATAGAATCATTAATAATTTCTCCACGTTTTTCAATCGCTTCCTGTAACAGTTTCATCCTTATTTTCCTCCTCGTTTTGTATAACGTTGACTATGGTTTCCATCACCCTGTGATTTTTCATTTCTTTAACAGTGACATCCATATGATCAAAGTGGATATCAAATTGTTCGCCATCATCCGGTACAGAACCATAACTGCTTAATAAGTAGCCGCCAAAGGTGTCATAGTCTTGCACAGGCAATGAAATATTCAGCGCTTCTTGCACATCTTCCAGGCTGGCGGAACCATATATACGGAAAGTGTTTTGATCCAGCTTTTGAATTTCCTCCGGTTCCTCTTCGTCCTCTTCTTCGTACATTTCACCAAGAATGGTTTCCACAATATCATGAAGGGTCACAATACCTGACATGCCTCCATATTCATCGATGACGATCGCAAAATAGTATTTGCGTTTTTTCATTTCCATAAAACAATCATCGGCTTTGGTGTTTTCTAATACGAACAAAGGCTTATCTACGGCATGGGCTAAAATATAATCTTGATTTTGTGCATCCGTACGGAAGTAGTCTCTGGTATCTAAAACACCGACAACATCGTCTTCATCTTCCTGGCAGATGGGATAAAAAGTGTGACGGTTATCGTGAATCACTTGTTTCCATTTATCCATATCATCTTCCAAATACAGACAGATTACTTCACTTCGATGCGTACATATTTCTTCCACGCTGGTATCATCGAACTCGAAGAGATTGTCAAACAACTCTTTTTGTGGTTCTTCTATATGCCCGGACTCCTGGGAGGTCTGAATCATCTCACGAATGTCTTCTTCGGTAACTTCTTCACTTTCGTTTAATACCGGAATGCGGACAAAAAAAGTAAGAGGTGTGCATAAGATTTGAAACAGTGTGGTCAATGGTTTTAAACGACGCGCCAGCTGTTTTTCTTTTTTTACGCCAAAGCCTTTGCATAAACGATGCACGATGATAAAAGAATACGTACACCAGACTAACAGCACACCATACATCAAATAATCATTTGTGAAATAAGGCTGAAGCTCTGCTTGTAACAGAAGGGTGTATCCGCATAAAAGGAATCCAATCAAAAACTGTATGGTGACTAACTGGGGTACTTTTTTTCTCTTTTCGGAAACCTTGATCAAACTCAATGTACCTTGCCAAAGGGACAAAAAGCCTAACAAAAGAAGATAAATCAGCGTATAGATCAAGACTTTCATAGCTGACTTTCCTCATGATTTTGTATATAGCGGGGGTGCCCGTCATCAGATTTCATATTGATATCGCTCCTTTTGATTTGAAACCATCATACACTATTTTCAGACAAGTGAAAAGAGCACGTCGTGCTCTTAGTTGGTTGATTCTTCCTGTAGCTCCTGTTTTAAAAGCGGAAACACTTTCTTTTGTGTTTTCATCAAATATTTTAATATATTGCTTCGAGTGACGATACCGATAAAAATATTACGATCATCTACAATAGGAACAAAGTTTTGTTTCAGGGATTGGGCAAACAATTCATCCAGGGTTGCATCGATCATCATCGGAGGCGTAAAGTCATTACGAATCAAATCTTTGATCGGTGTGTCGCGTAACTCCTCATAGCTTGTATCTGGATGATCGATAAAATACCACAGGAAATCACCTTCATTGATCGTTCCCACGTATTCTCCATGGGTGTTAATGACCGGCATTGCGGTAAAGCCGTGCTTACGCATTAAACGCAAGCCTTCCTCCAGGCTTAAATGATCATAAAAGAAGATCACATCTTTTTTCATTGTGAGGAAAAAGAAGACATTTTCTTGCATATAATTCTAACCACCTTACGAATTCAATCCTAACAGAGAATTATAGAAATTCAATCAGTAAATAATGTGAAATTTCTGTGTTGACAAAGAAGGATGTGTTCTGTACTATTGTATTAGATAAATAGTACAATAGTACAAAGGAGGGTCTACGTGAGTATTTCGTTCTCAAATGAACGTCCCATCTATTTGCAGATTGTGGATCAGATCAAAATAAAGATCATTACTGGTGAATATAAGCCCGGTGATAAATTGCCTTCGATTCGCGAAATGGCAATGGAAATGCAGGTCAATCCCAATACGATGCAACGGGCCTATAGTTATTTGGAGATGGAAGGTCTTGTGCATTCGCAAAGAACCAGTGGGCGTTATGTGGATCCGGATCAGGAAAAGGTAAGGCAGTTGAAAAAAGAACTGGCCAAAACGCAGGTTCGGGATTTTCTGAAATCTATGCAGCAATTAGGTTTTGGCATGGATGAGATTATCGAAGTATTAGAAAGTATGAGGTAAAAAGATGAATATTATAGAGCTTGGGCAAGTCAGTAAATCTTTTGGCCCGGTCAAAGCTTTAGAGAAGATCAATTTAGCTTTAGAGTCGGGACGAATTATCGGCTTGCTTGGAACGAATGGAAGTGGTAAGAGCACGATGATCAAGCTGATCAATGATTTGTTGGTGCCGGATCAGGGAATCGTAAAGATCAATGGACAAAAGCCGGGTATTGAGACAAAGAAAATCATATCTTATCTTCCGGAAAGATCGTATCTGGATCCGAATATGAAAGTAGTGGAGATCTTGCGTTATTTTCAGGATTTCTATGCGGATTTTGATCGACAAAAAGCTGAAGATCTGTTGAAGGAATTTATGATTCCGGTAGAACGACGAATCAAAACGCTGTCAAAAGGAACAAGAGAAAAGGTTCAATTGATCTTAGTGATGTCCAGAAAGGCAAAGCTGTATATTTTGGATGAGCCAATGGCCGGTGTGGACCCGGCTGCCAGGGATCATATACTGGATACGATTTTATCCGGATATGATGAAGGGGCTACGATTTTGATTTCTACCCATTTGATTTCGGATGTGGAAAGAGTGCTGGATGAAGTGATTTTCCTGGATCATGGTCGTATAACACGTCATGAACAGGCTGACCAGCTGCGAATGCGTGAAGGAAAGTCGATCGATCAGATTTTCCGGGAGGATTTCAGATGTTAGGTCTTCGTTTAAAATATGATTTAAAAGCTTTGTTTAGAGTGACATGGCCTGTATATATCATTGCGATGGTATTGCCGATTGGTATTCGAATCTTCTATTGGATTCAAGATTGGCCGATTTTTGATACGGTACTATTTAAAGCGTTTTCCGGCTTTTATACCGTGATTTATGTAATGTCATTGTTTTGTCTGATTATTTGGCCTATCGTAGTTTGTGTTCGTGATTTTTTCAACAGCATGTTAAAGGATGAAGGCTATTTGACAAATACTTTACCAGTATCCAGAAACACATTGATCATCAGTAAAGAAATGGCTGGATTGGCCTTGTTTCTGATCTCTTTTGTGCTGTTTATACTTTCTATTTTGATTGTGATACCAACCTTTGACTTTATGGAATTAAAAGTGCTGTTGACAAGCTTTCACTGGACGTTTAGAAACGTGATCTTACTTGTATTATTGACTTTTCTATCGTTAGCTTCGGTTTATGGATCGATTACGATGTTTGTCTTGGCGATGATGTTAGGGCAAATGCATCGCAGCGCAAAAGGAATATTAAGTGTTGCCTACTATTTTTTGATCAGCTTTGGTCTGCAGGCTATAGCCTTTGTGTTTATGATGGCATTTGGCTTGGCGGCTGATACAGAAATCGGATGGCACCTGGGAAACTCTTTTGTGACATTTGCTACACGTCACGAATGGGAGACAGCAATGATCATCATGATTGGAGCAACACTATACAGTTTGGTCATTGGAATCATCTTCCATTCCATTAGTGTTTGGATTTCCAATCATAAATTGAATTTGGAATAAGAGCATGCGCCTGCATGCTTTTTTAAGCATCTTGCTTGGGTTATAAAGGCTAGTCATTTATACTGTAGTTAGCATTGTATAACTGAAGAGAGGTGTACTATATGAACTATAAACTTGTTTTGGTGCGTCATGGTGAAAGTGAATGGAATCAAAAGAATTTATTTACCGGATGGACGGACGTGGATCTATCGGAAAAAGGACACTTGGAAGCGATGCAAGGCGGAAAAGCGTTAAAAGAAGAAGGATTCAGTTTTGATGTGTGCTATACATCGGTTTTAAAAAGAGCCATTCATACGGCCAATCATGTGCTGGCACAACTGGATGAAGAATGGATTCCTGTGATTAAAAGTTATAAGCTGAATGAAAGACACTATGGTGCATTACAGGGGTTGAACAAAGCGGAAACAGCGGCAAAATATGGCGAAGAACAAGTCAAGATCTGGAGGCGTTCTTTTGATGTACGACCACCGGCACTGATGCCGGATGATGATCGAAATCCTGCACTTCAGAAGATGTATGCGAATATTGATTCTACAGAATTGCCACTAACAGAAAGCTTGAAGGATACGATTGCACGAGTTATTCCGTATTTTGAACAAGTGATCAAGAAAGATATACTTGCGAATAAAAACGTTTTGATCGCGGCACATGGTAATTCACTTCGTGCTTTGTTTAAATATTTAAATGATATTTCAGATGAAGCTATTATCAATGTGAATATTCCTACAGGTGTGCCGTTAGTGATGGAATTGAATGAGGATTTAAAAGCGATATCGCATCATTATTTGGGAGATCCAGAAAAAATTCAGGCTAAGATGGATGCAGTCAAGAATCAGGGGAAGAAATAAACCTGATTCTTTTTTAGATTATGGGGCATAGTTTTCTTTATCTGGGTATTAAGAACTGTTTTAAAAAAATTCAACTTTTTTCATAGTTTTATGAATTTTTATCGTAACTAATAGTAGGAAGGTTTCCAAATTCCATCTGTGTGTAACGAAAGAGAGGTGAAAAACGATGGAAGAAAGAAAAGCTTGGGAGCTTTGTTGAAGGATCCCCAACGATCCTATGATGCCCAGTGCAAGAAAATCCTGTCTCTGAAAAAGATCCTGGCCTATCTCTATAAAGAGTGCTTATCCGAATACAGGCATCTTCCCTTAAAGGAGATTTATGACCGGCTGGATATGGATCCAACATCGAATAAAATGGTCAGCCAAAATGTAGAGGATCTCAAGATACCTGACAGTAAGGTTTGCTATGACCTGCTGTTTAAGCTTGCTCATCCAAAGGATCCCAAAAGAAGGCTCTGGATCGATATGGAACCGCAGGGAATCGATCCGGGAAAGGATGCCCTGTATCATCGAGGGTTCTACTATGTCTGCCGACTGATCGACGGACAAAGAAATGATCCGCAGGGGTTTACAGGGGATGCATATGCGGATATGCACAAGGTGATTTCTTTTTGAATCTGTCTGAGACATGCGAAATACAAAGATAACAAACTCTACCGATATTATGTAGAGGAGAATCGGATAACGGGAAAGGGCGAAACAAAACGAAGAGGTAAAGATACAATGGAAGTCCTGATCCTGTATCCCCGGAGACGATATCGATACGATTTCTACTGAAGAGATCCTAAAGCGCCCCAGGGATGTGATGGAGTTCATACAGCTGATCTTTCTGTCAAACAGGAAGGCGGAGCAGATCCTGGAAATCCTAGAGAAGAAATATAATATACTATTAGAACAAGAGGAAGAGGAGGAGGTCAGGAAGATGTGTACATTTAGTGAGGCATTGATCGAGAAAGGCGAGCTGAGAGGTGAGGCCAAAGGTACGATCAAAGGTATTCTTCAAGGAAAAGCTGACAGTGTTTTACAACTGGTCAAAAATCATATTGCAACCAACATTGAGCAGGCAATGGATATGTTGTCAGTGGAGCCATCCTCAAGAGAGGATATTATGAAGATTTTGGAGAAAAAGGCATAGAAAAATTGAATTGAACACATTTTATAGAAGGAATCCGTAGACTCCTTCTATTTTTATCATATAAGTTTTATTCGCATAGAAACAGGTTGATGATCGGTGTATTCAAAACTAGTATCTATATTTTGAATGAATGTAACTTCTATATTATCGGATACGATAAAGCCATCGATCACATATACCTGAGAATCTTTTTGATAGACTTCATTAAGCAAACGACAGGTTGGTGCATTATCGGCATTGGAGAAGGTAAAGTGTTCAGGTAGGTCCTCCTGACGCATAATGCCGGGTACCCAGTTTTCCTTGTTTGTGATGGGATACGTGTCCATTCCTTCAAATGTCTGGTTAAAATCGCCACCGGCAATGACATAATTACCTTTTTCATATTCTTCCTGCAGCTTTTTCGCCAGCTTTTTACTCTGAGCAATTTTGCCTTCACCGCTGTCATAGGCTTCCAGATGGAAATTGATGATGACCAGTTCTTTATCTGTATTTTTAATCGGGATTCTTGTTTCTAACATACAGCGTTTTAAGTTACAAATTTTAGTAGGCCATGAAAAGGATTCCGGTAAAGAGATTCTGCTTGCCTGTGAAATCGAATAATTCGTCATGGTCAGGATACCGCTTTCT
>NZ_JAXKBY010000204.1:0-2778 GCF_036552745.1 Faecalicoccus sp. | reverse complement strand
TTTCACAATCAAGCACAGTGCCTTGTGAATTCCCTCCAAATAAACTAAATAATCCCATTTTCTTCTCCTTTTTCCATGGTAAACGGATGTATTTTTCTTAAAAAGAAAAGAGATTGCATCCGTCCACAACCTCTTTTCCGTATGGATTACTGTTCTGACAGGTTTTCTTTACTCTTCGTTCATCGTATCTAAAAGGCTATCGACAAATAAATCCATATCCCTTTGATCTTTTTCTTGTAATGAGCTGATAATACTTAATTCGCTATTGATAATGCTCATCTGCTTCATTTCATCATCTAGGAACTCACGAATCAATGAACCGGATTGAGGTGCCCATGAACCATTTTCGATAATACCGCAAATGCGATTCTGTAGATTCAACATAGCCAAGTGTTCCAGGAATTCTTTCATGACAGGATAAATCTGTAAGTTATACGTTACACTGGCAAACACAATGTGTGAATACTTAAAGGCTTCGGAAACTAAATAAGAAACGTGTGTTTTTGAAACATCATAAACTCGAACATTGGTCATTCCTTTTTCCACAAGCTTTGTTGCAAGCACCTGTGCTGCCGATTCTGTATTTCCATACATGGAGGCATAGACAATCAAAACACCTTTTTCCTCTGGTTCGTATGTAGCCCATTTGATATATTTTCCTAAAATATACTGAATATCTTCCGGTTTTCTCCATACCGGTCCGTGTAATGGACAAATCACTTTGATATCTAAAGTTCCCGCCTTCTTTAACAGATGCATGACTTCCGGTCCATATTTTCCAACAATGTTAGTGAGATAGCGTCTTGCTTCATCGATCCAGTCACGATCAAAATTAACTTCATCAGCAAACAACTTTCCATCTAAAGCTTTAAAGCTTCCAAAGGCATCAGCTGAAAATAGAACACCATTGCTGGTATCATAACTAACCATGGCTTCCGGCCAATGCACCATTTGGGCATCGACAAAGGCAATTGTATGCTTTCCAAAGCAGCGGCTGTCCCCTTCGGCTACCGTTTCGGTTCTTCCTTCTACATTAAAACCAAACTGATACATCATCATAATGGATTTTTCAGTAGAAATAACTTTGGCATTTGGATAGCGTAACAAAACTTCTTCCATGCTGGCAGCATGATCTGGTTCCATATGGTTAATGATCACATAATCCAAATCTCTACCGTTTAATACATGCTCCAAATTTTCCAAAAACTGACGGCAAATCGACCAGTCCACAGTATCAAATAAAACTGTTTTTTCATCTAATAAGACATAGGCGTTATAGGATACGCCATCCGGAATCGGATGAATGTTTTCAAACAATTCCAAACGATGGTCGCTTCCTCCAACCCAATATAAATCATCTACAATTTTTCTTACATTATACATATATGACTCCTACTCCTCTTCGATATAGCTTTCTTTTCCTTCGCCGCATTTTGGACAAATCCAATCTTCCGGAAGCTTGTTGAATGGTGTACCCGGATCAATACCACCTTCCGGATCTCCATAAGCCTGATCATATTCATGCCCACAGCCTAAGCATACATAACGTTTATATTCCGGAGCGCTCTTCTTAAAGAACGGACGTCTCATTTTAACCATAGGTGGAGCCGGTTTCTTTTCTCCGGTATCCAGAGCTTTGGATAACAGTGGCAAGATGACTTCTACATCACCGACGATGCCATAATCGGCATTTTTAAAGATGTGCGCTTTTGGATCCGTATTGATCGCAACAATCGTTGTCGCATCGACAATACCTTTTAAGTGCTGAGAAGCCCCGGAAATACCACAGGCAATATAAAGGTTGCCGTGGAATTTTTGGCCGGACATACCTACATAACGTTCTAATGGCAGATAACGAAGACTTTCGGCAACCGGACGGCTGGAGCCGATGGCAGCTCCTGCATTTTTCGCAAGATCTTCAATCAATTTCATATTTTCTTTAGGTCCAATACCTTTACCGGCACTGACTACACGTTCCGCATCAACGATTGGTGTATCGATCGCTATACCTTGTGTAAAATCATATCCATCTTTCTTTAAAGCCGCTACCAGCTGATCGACTTGTTCCTGCGGCGTTCCTTCAAAAATCTGATTCTTTCTTACGCCGGTAATACCTACATTGGCTTTTAGGGCTGCACGTGCTTTTTTCTTATCTTTTTTGCGAGGTAGAATGTGTGATGCGATAACGATACGCTGGATCTCGTTAGTTCCTTCATAGATCGTAGTGATTTTGGCATCACGATACATACGTTCTACATCCATACCTTTCAGATATCCGGTACCGCCAAAAATCTGCACGGCATCATTCACAACTTCTAAGGCAATATCGGAAGCATACATTTTTGCCATAGCGCTTTCTTTTCCATAAGGTTCATGGGCTTCTTTTAATTCGGCGGCACTATACACTAAGAATCGGGCACAGCGAATCTTGGTTGCCATATCGGCGATTTTAAAAGAAATGGCCTGCTGGCTGGCGATAGGACGTCCAAACTGTACACGTTCTTTAGCATATTCAACAGCGGCTTCATAAGCTCCCTGCGCAATTCCCAATGCCTGGGCCGCAATACCGATACGACCGCCATCTAATGTCATCATGGCAATCTTGAAGCCTTCACCCTCTTTTCCCAGTAAATTTTCTTTTGGTACAAATACATTATTAAAACGAAGCTCAGCTGTCGAAGAAGAACGGATTCCTAATTTGTCATAATGATCCCCAAAGGTAAATCCTTCCCATCCTTTTTCAACGATAAAAGCGCTGATGCCATGTGTCCCCTTATC